>JAKATS010000129.1 GCA_021818645.1 Acidobacteriota bacterium
GATCCGGTGGCCACAATGATGTCTTTGGCGCGCAGCTCCCAGGCTTCGCCCTCGGGCGGCTGGATGCGCAATTTTCCCGCCCCCGCCCACTGCGCCGCGCCCCGCACCCATTCCACTTTATTTTTACGGAACAGGAACTCGATGCCTTTGGCATGTTTGCCGACAATCTGGTCTTTGCGCGCCTGCAGTTTCGCCCAGTCCAGCGTGAACCCCTCCGCCTGAATGCCGAAATCCTGGGCATGGCGGAAGGTATCGAGCACCTCGGCCGTATGCAGCAGGGCTTTGGTGGGAATGCAGCCGACATGCAGGCAGGTGCCGCCCAGCTTGTTGTCTTTTTCCACCACCGCGACCGACAGCCCATATTCGGCCGCGCGAATCGCCGCCCAATACCCGCCCGGTCCGCTGCCCACCACGGCCAGATCGAATTCCCGTTTTTGTTCCGCCATCGGCGTGTCCGCTCCTTCAGAAATACGCAAATCATTATGGTAGCGCGGCCCGGGAAACTCGGGACTCTTGTATTCATTGTGGGAAAGCCCCGCGGTCACTTGCGCGGTGGAATAATCGCTCGTCCCAGACGACAGCTTGTGGTTTTGCGGCAGTGATGTCTTGAAATGCTGAATGTTCCGGGTTCAGCAGAAGATTGTGCTCGCGGCCGCGGGTGACAAGGCTCGGCACCCGCAGAACCGCCGTGCGCCGCTCCTTTAGCCACTGATCGCCCAATGCGCGGCTGGCCAGTTGATCTTCGGCGTCCCAGCCCGGCACGGTCTCCAGCGCCACGGTTTCAATCGTCACTGTTTCGGGAATCGTGATTTCGACCAGCGCATGGGTCTTGGGGACGCGGCCCAGATTGCTGTGTGCCAGAACTTCGAGCATAGCGCCGGCGAAGGACTCGGCGCAGTAAATCACCGGGCGTCCGGGCGAATTCCAGCGGCCGCCGGTCAGCCGGGCGTCGGTGCCATCGAAGATGGGAACTCGGCGGTCGGCAATGCGGTAGGCGCGCATCAGGCGGGAATGCCGTAAAAGAGCCGGTCGAGCAATTCTTCAACTTGTCGCGCCCCCAGTTCGGTCATGGCCAGTTGGAGCGGAATCTGCTTTCGCAGTTCCGGGTGCGGCTTGAGCAGCCACGCGCGGGCGTCTTCCCGATCGCTCCAGGCGTATTCCGCCGCGGCAATCACCCGCGCCAGCCGTTCCGTTCGCTCGCTCTCCGTGGGGGAAAGCCGTGTGCGCCGTTTGAATGTGGCTTCCGGCACCACGCGGTACATCATGCGCCGCGCATCGCCAATCGTTGGATAGACTCGTTCTGTCGTGAGCCGCAATGCCCGTTTGGGCAGCCCCTGAGAAATGGATTGTTCCAGGTCGCCAATCGAACGAATGCGGCGGCCCAGTATCGCTGGGCCGCCCATGACAGCGGCAATTTTTTCCGGCCGGATCATGCTCCTGCCTCCATAGCTCATTATAGCCCCATGAGCGGATCAAATGATTCAATGCTCCGGGTGACGGGTTGAACGAACGGTTTCATCATTTGCGTAAGCATTTTTCAGTTGCCAAATTGATGAATGGCTTCGAATGCCGCAAAAAGCTCAGGAAATCCCAGGTTTACAATATCCACAGCAGTGGCTATGTCCGTATCCCGCTTCCATCCCGTCATTGCGTCCTGGTTTGCCGACAAATTCGGCGAACCCACCGCGCCCCAGCAGCATGGCTGGCCGGCCATCGCTTCGGGGCAGGATGTGCTGCTGACCGCGCCCACCGGCAGCGGCAAAACCCTGACCGCATTTCTCATCGCCATTGACCGTCTGTTCCGTCAGGCGCTCACCGGCCATCTGCCCGAGCGCATTGAGGTGGTCTATATTTCCCCGCTCAAGGCGCTGGCCAGCGACATCCAGAAGAATCTGGAGCAGCCGCTGGCCGAAATCTATCAGCAGGCATTCTCTGCCGGCTATCTGCTGCCGGAAATCCGCGCCGTCGTGCGCAGCGGCGATACCCGTCCGGCGGAGCGCCAGGCTCACCTGCGCCATCCTCCGCAGATTCTGGTCACCACCCCGGAATCTTTCTATCTGGCGCTGACATCGCCCCGCTTCCTGCGCTGCCTGGGCGGGGTTCAAACCGTGATTGTGGATGAAATCCATGCCCTTGCGCCCAATAAGCGCGGGGCGCATCTGGCGCTCAGCCTGGAGCGGCTGGAACATGAAGTCCGCCGCCAGGGCCATCCTCGCCCGCAGCGCATCGGACTTTCCGCCACGGTGCAGCCGCTGGAGCTGATGGCCCGGTTTTTATCCGGCGCCGCGGCGCAAATTACGGCTTCGCCCACCACCACCCCGCTTCCCGGGAAAAGAATCTGCCGGATTGTTTCCATTCCGCCGGGCCGCGCCTTGGATCTGGCGATCGAGAAGCCGCCGGGCGAGCTGGGCGCCATCGCCACCAATGAACAGTGGGAAGAACGCTATGACCGGTTGGCCGAGCTGGCGCGCGAGCATCGCGCCACGCTTGTCTTCGTTTCCACCCGGCGGTTGGCCGAGCGGGTCGCCCACCGCCTGTGCGAGCGGCTGGGGGAAGGCAACGTCGCCGCGCATCATGGCAGTCTTTCACGTCAGATCCGCCTCGAGGCCGAAAACCGCTTTCGCGCCGGGCGACTGCCGGTCATGGTGGCCACCGCATCGCTCGAACTGGGGCTCGATATCGGAAGCGTGGATCTGGTTTGCCAGTTGGGCTCGCCGCGCAATTTCGGCTCTGCCTGGCAGCGCATCGGCCGTTCCGGACACTCGGTGCCGGGCAAACCCATGCCCGGCCGCAGCCTCACCCCCAAAGGCAGATTCCTGGTCACCACGCGCGATGATCTGGTCGAATGCGCGGCCCTCGTCGCCAGCCTGCGCGCGGGCGAGCTGGAAACCTTATGGATTCCTCCCTGGCCGCGCGACATTCTGGCTCAGCAGATCGTCGCCGCCGTTGCCGGCAGCTCCGGAGGCGGTTCGCCAGCCTCACCCTCCGGCATTCAGACCGTCTGGGATGAAGAGGAATTATGGGAACTGGTGCGCCGCGCCCAGCCCTACGCCGATCTTCCACGCCAGGAATTTGATCGCGTGCTCGCAGTCCTCTGCGAAGGCATTTCCACTCGCCGCGGCCGCCGGGGCGCGCTGTTGCATCGCGACGGCCGCTACCGCAGGCTGCGGCCGCGCCGCGGCGCCCGGCTGGCCGCTGTCACCGGCGGCGGCGCCATTCCCGACGCATCCTTGTTTACCGTCATCGCCCAGCCCGAAGGCGCCGTCGTCGGCACCCTGGACGAGGATTTCGCGGTCGAAAGCAGCGCCGGCGATGTCTTCCTGCTCGGCACCACCTCCTGGCGCGTCCAGGGTCTGCAAACCGGCAAAGTTCTGGTCGAGGATGCGGCCGGCGCCGCGCCCACCATCCCCTTCTGGCTGGGCGAAGCTCCCGGCCGCAGCCCGGAGCTCTCCCATGCGGTCGCGCAATTCCGCGGCCAGGCGCTTGAGCGGCTGGATCGCGACGGCGCTCCGGCCGCCCTCCAATGGCTGGAACACAATTGTGGTCTGGAGCCCAACGGCGCCGGGCAGCTTCTGCAATATCTCAGCGAAGGCCGCCGCGCCCTGGGCGTCCTGCCCGGCAGCCGGCACTTTGTCGCCGAACGGTTTTTCGATCCCTCCGGCGGCATGCAGCTCGTCATCCACGCCCCGCTCGGCAGCCGCATCAACAAGGCCTGGGGCATGGCGCTGCGCAAGCGCTTCTGCCGCGGCTTCGATTTTGAACTGCAGGCGGCGGCCGGCGAAAACGGTCTGGTGCTGTCGCTCTCCGAGCAGCACAGCTTTCCCCTGGAAACCATCTTCTCCCTCCTGCCCGCGCGCCAGACGCGCGAAATTTTAACCCAGGCCATTCTGCAGTCGCCGCTGTTTCCCACCCGCTGGCGCTGGAATCTGGGCCGCAGCCTGGCGCTGGCGCGCTGGTCGGGCGGGCATAAAATCCCGCCGCAGCTGCTGCGCATGCGTTCGGAAGATCTGCTGGCCGCCGTCTTTCCCGCCGCCGTCGGCTGTCAGGACAACCACGACGGCGATCTCGAAGTGCCCGACCATCCCTACGTTGCCGAAACCCTGCGCGACTGTCTGGAAGAGGCGCTCGACGCTACTCGTCTGGAACAGACCCTGAGTGCCATGGAGCGCGGCGAAATTCAGTTGACCGCCGTGGATACGCCCGCGCCCTCGGTCTTTGCCCATGAGCTGTTGAATCTGGCGCCCTATGGCTTCCTCGACGACGCGCCGCTCGAAGAGCGCCGGGCGCGCGCCGTCAGCCTGCGGCAAACCCTCCCCCCCGAGCTGGGCGCGGGCATGCTCGATCAGGACGCCATCACCGCCGTCCAGCAGGAAGCCTGGCCCGAGCCTTCGGACGCCGAGGAATTTCACGATCTGCTGCTCTCGCTCATCTGGCTGCCGGCCGCAGCCGCATCCGTCTGGCAGAACTGGCTGGAAATTTTACGCGCGCAGGGCCGCGTGCTTTCAGGCAACCTGCCCGCTTCGGATGGCAGTGTCCATAAAGGCTGGCTGGCCTGGGAACGTCAGGCGGCCGCGCAGGCGCTGGGCGTCCAGTTGGTGCCTGCCGATTCGCAAACCGCCGGAGCAAATCCGGAAACCGCCGTGGATTCGGAAACCGCCTGGGCCGATCTGCTGCGCGGCTGGGCGGAAATCACCGGCCCGTTTTCCGTCGCCGAAATGGCGGCCCGCCTGGGCGCGCCGGCCGGCGCGATCGAATCCGCTGCCTTGCGTCTGGAAAACGACGGCGTGCTGCTGCGCGGCTTTTTCCGCGCCCGCCTCAACCCGGCCGGTCCCGAGCTGGAATTTTGCGAGCGCCGGCTGCTGGCCCGCATTCATCGCCGCACCCTGAACCGCCTGCGGGCCGAAATTGAGCCAGTCACTCCCGCCGTGCTGCTGCGGTTTTTATTCCGCTGGCAGCATGTCGAGCCGGGCACGCGCCTGCATGGGGTTCAGGGTCTGGCCCAGGTGCTGGCCCAGTTGCAGGGCTTCGAAGCCGCGGCCGCGGCCTGGGAGAGCGATATTCTGCCTGCCCGTCTGGCGGACTACGACCCGGCCTGGCTCGATCAGCTTTGCCTGTCAGGAGAAACCGCCTGGGCGCGGCTTTCGCCTCCCGCCGGAGTCGTGGCCGGGGTGCGCGAAACCCACGCGCGCAAACGGGTACTGCCCACCCGCATTTCGCCGGTGACGTTTTTCGCCCGTTCCCAGGCCGCGAGCGTGCTGGCCTGCGCGGGCTGGCCTTACGACGGCATCGCGCTTTCCCCCGCCGCCCGCCGCGTGCTGGCGGTTCTGGAAAGCCGCGGCGCCTGCTTTTTCACCGATCTGGCCGCCCGGCTCGGCGCCGCGCCCGATGCCGGCTCTGACCCCGCTGCGGACTCAACCGAGGGCCCGCTGATGAAAAGCGAACTCGAGCAGGCATTATGGGAATTAAGCGCCGCCGGTCTGGTGACCGCCGATGGCTTCGACAACCTGCGCGCTTTATTCGATGCCCGGCGCCGCGGCGGCTCGGGACGCGCCAAAACTGCCCGCCCGCGCCATAGCTCCGGGCGCTGGTCGCGCCTCGCCGATCTGGCCCCGGAGCTGGCCGCGGCCAAATCCGCGCTTCCCCACGATGGTCTTGCCCGTGCCGACCAGGCGCAGAAAAACGCCGAACGCCAGGCCCGTCAGTTGCTGGCCCGCTACGGCGTCATGTTCAAATCCCTGCTCGCGCGCGAAAGCGCCGCATTTTCCGCCTTCAGTTGGCGCGATCTGCTGCTGGCCTGCCGGCGGCTGGAAGCGCGTGGAGAAATTCGCGGCGGGCGTTTTGTCTCCGGCTTTACCGGCGAGCAGTTCGCGCTGCCCGAAGCGGTCGAAGCGCTGCGCGCCGTCCGCCGGCTGCCGCCGTTGTCCTCGCCCGTGCGCCTGGGCGCGCACGATCCTCTGAATCTGGCCGGCATTCTCACCCCGGCAGAAAAAATCCCCGCCCAGCCCGGCCAATATTTTGAATACCGCTAGCCTGAATTGGGATCAAGGCTCTAGGAAGTGAAACTCATATAGAAGTGAAACTCATATAACAGTTCATGCGAAACTAATCGCATCATCCAATGATTTTTTGCAGTATGCTAATGGGTTCTCCAGGGACCTGATCTTATGCGACCTTTCCGTTCCGCGATTTCCTGCTTCCTCGCCCTGTTTTCTCTGGCCTTGTATCTCGCCGCTCTGCCGGCCAAACCCAAACCCACGCCCAAACCCGTGGCCAAAAAGACCAAAAAACCCAGACAGCGGGCCGTCAAAACCCAGGGCACGGTGACGATCAACGGCAAGAAAATCTCTTACACCGCGACCGCCGGAACCATCCTGCTCTACGGCGCCAATCACAAGCCCACGGCGAGCATGTTCTATATCGCCTATACCGAGAACGGAGTTCCGGCCGCCCGGCGGCCCATCACCTTTGCCTATAACGGCGGCCCGGGTGCGGCCTCGGCGCTGGTGGATATCGGCGGCTTCGGCCCGCGGCGGATTGCGTGGCCCAAACCGGGCCAGGTCCGGATGGAATTGCCGCCCTATAAGCTGGTCAGCAATCACGACAGCATTCTGGCCTCGACCGACCTGGTGTTTGTGGATGCGGTCGGCACCGGCTACAGCCGCATTTTGAAATTCGGTACGCCCAAAATGTTTTACGGCATCGCCGCCGACGGCCAGGCCTTCACCCAGTTCATTGAGCGTTACATCACGCAAAACGGGCGCTGGAATTCGCCCAAATTTCTGCTCGGCGAAAGCTACGGCACCATGCGCAACGCCGTGCTGGCCAATGATCTGGTCAACAAAGGCGTCTATCTGAACGGCGTGATCATGTGTTCGACCGTGCTGCAGTTTCCCACCCTCGACTTTAATCCCGGCAACGATCTGGGCTACGACCTCTACCTGCCCTCCTACGCCGCCGAGATCGGAA
>JAKATS010000200.1 GCA_021818645.1 Acidobacteriota bacterium
ATTGCCAGCCGTTCAGGCCGGTCTGGCGGGCGAGCAGCCCCGCGGGGGCTCCGCTGGCGAGACAAGCGGAGCGGACCAAATACGCCTGCATCGAGGCTGAATCGAGGCCCCGCTCGAGCAGATGCCCAATTGCCTCGGGAAAATTGGCATAGAGCATCTCGGGGGTTTTGCCCTGATAAAAGCTGGCCATCAACTGAGTCGAGGATTTGACCTCCATGCGGCGATAAATCCGGCGGATCATATCGCGCAAGGTGCTGGGCGCAAGCTCCAGGCGGGCGGCGATTTCCGCGCGGCTGCGCCCTTCCACCAGCCACCAGGCGACTTTCGATAATTTGTCATCGCCCAGCTGCTGGCGCAGCCAGGCTTGTTTACGGCGCTGATAATGACCCTGCGGCATGCGCGGGCGGGAAAGCGTGGATCGCGGCACCCATCCATCTTGCCCGGAATTTCGATAGAAACCTACCCCCCTCAGGGGGGGCTCCTGAAATTCGCGCTTCGGTCCCATGCCGGAGTTCAGGCCGCTGCGGGCTCGGGTAAAAATTCCCAGCGCAGGCCGCAGTTGGCATCAGCATCCAGATAGGGATCGTTGACCACCACGGCGGCGCCGCCGGTTTCGAATTGAAATGACATTTCCTGCAATTTGCGATCGCGCATGTATTCGCGCAATTGCAGCTGCTGTTCCGGTTCGCAGTAGAGCAGCAAAAAACCGCCGCCGCCGGCGCCGGTAATTTTCCCGCCTACGGCTCCCTGCCGGCGGGCACCGGCGTAAAGTTCATCAATCACGGCATTGCTGATTTGCAGGCTGACTTGTTTTTTATAAAGCCAGGCCTGATGCAGCAGCTGACCAAAGCCGGTGAGATCAGCGGCGATCAGCGCCTGACGCATGGCGTCCGCCAACCCCATGCCCTGACGCAACACCTGCCGCGAATGCGAATGCAAAGGCGCGCTATCACGCTCCTGCTGGTTGAGAATTTCCCAGGAGTTGTGCGCCTGCCCAGTGTCAAATAAAAGCAAACGGCTCTGCAAAGCTTCCAGCAGGTCATGAGCCAGCGGCAGGGGTGTGACCTTGACTTCACCGCCGGGGAAAAATTCGATGGTATTGAGGCCGCCAAAAACCGCGGCATACTCATCCTGTTTGCCCACCGGTTTATGCAGTTCCTGGCGCGCCACAAAATAAGCCCGTTCGGCGATTTCATAGCGGGACCAGGGCAGATGCGCATAGGTCGCAATGGCCTTGAGCACGCCGACACAAACCGCGGCCGAAGAGCCCAGGCCGGTGCCGGGCGGAATTTCCGAAGCCAGAAAGAGATTGGCCGATAAAGGCTGTATCGCTTGCTTTAAGGCGGCCATGGGCAGCTGCAAATCATCATGGCCCGCATGCCCGTCGCGCAGCGGATGCCAGGCATGATTGCTGCGCAGATCCGCTGAAATCAGGTGAATGCGGCCGTCATCGCGCCGGGTCAAAATGGCATAGCAGTATTTGTTAATCGTGGTGCTCAGTACCGCGCCGCGTTCCTGATGGAAAAACGCCGGCAGATCGGTGCCGCCGCCGGCAAAACTGATGCGAACCGGGCTACGCACGATGAGCATTGATGGTTTCCATGACGGGCGAAGTCTGCACCTGTCCGGCCTGGGCCGGCGGCGGGGTTGGACGCTGGAGCATCTGCCGGACTACATAGAGCAGGGTTTGCACCAGCAAAATCAGATCCAACAAGGGCGACCAGCGCAATACATACTGCAAGTCAAAACGGGCTTTATCGAGAGATTCATCATGATCGCGCATGCCATGCACCTGGGCCAGGCCGGCGATGCCGGGCTTCACTAAAAGCCGGCGGGCCGTCCAATTGGAATAATGTTTGATTTTTTCCGGCGCTTCCGGACGCGGGCCGATCAGGCTCATTTGCCCGCGCGCCACATTCCACAGCTGCGGCAATTCCCGCAAGCGGCCCCGTTCCCACCAGGTTTCATCATTGCCTTCGGGCGCCAGCCGCCACATGCGGAATAATTTGCCATGGATGCCGCAGCGCCATTCGGACTGCAGAAATGGCCTGCCCTGGCGGCGGCGGCGCAGCCATACCGGGAAAAGCAGCAAGACCGCCAGAGGCAGAAGCGGAATTAAAAAGAGCAGGTCAAAGGCGCGCTTGTACCAGCGGGAGGAAAGCCGCAACTGCGGCTCCTCAGTCACAATCATGGGCATGCCGCTGACTTCCAGCAGGCGGGTGCGGGTTACATAAAGTTCATAAAGATGGGGAACGATATGGACGCGCACGCCGAATTTCCGCGCTCGCTCGAGCACGGTATGCCACTCCAGAGGCACGCTTTCAGGCAGCGAGGCGAAGATTTCATCTACCCGCTGGCGAGTAATGAAATCCAATAATTCCAGGGAATTGATGGGCCGGAGGGTGGTTGCGCCGGGCGGCGGGACCGCCGTCCGGACAGGACGAATCTGGCCCAGTAATTGATAAAGAGGATTGCCCCGCAGCCGGTCGCGCACCTCTTCAATCACCGCGTCTTCGCCCAGCAGCAATACCCGATGCAACAGCGAGGGCGGAGGCCAGTGGAGCAGCCATTGCCGGATACCGGCGCGCAAGACCAGTACCCCCAAAGTAAATAAAGTTAAAAAGTAAAAAAGCTCCAGCCGCGAGGAAATCAAATCATGAATGCCATAAAAAAGCGACAGCAATATTGCCGTCATCAGCAGGCAGGCAGTGATGATGCGGCTGGCAATGCTTTCGGATTCCCAGGTATCGCGCAGGCAATCCAGCCGCATAAAAATATAAAGACAAATCCAGATTACGGCCGAATCCTGAAATTGCTGTTGCAACTGCGACCAGTGCGGCGACTGGAGATTGCCCAGAGGGATCAGCGTGCGGGCATGAAAGGCCAGTTCACAGGCTAGCCAGGCCCACAGCAAATCGCCGGCCAGGATGAATAATCGAATCCAGCGGTATTGCATAACGATGAGTTCACCCTTCAGGCGGCAACGCCCGCCGGCCCGAATCTGGCCGCGGAGAGCTTCCAGTGCCAGGCGTCGCGGATGATGGTTTCAAGCTCGGAATCCCGCGGCTGCCAGGAGAATGCCCGCATGAATTTGGCCGGATCCGCGCATAACCGGGCGGGATCGCCCGGCCGGCGTGACCCGATGCGCACGGAAAAATTCCGGCCGCTGACCGACTGAACCGTGGAGCAAAGCTGCTGCAGGGAATACATTATGCCGCTGCCCAGATTGTAAATTTCACAGCCCGGCCGATCCTGAGCCCAGACCATGGCATGAGCCCGGGCGAGATCACGGACGTGAATGAAGTCGCGCCAGCAATACCCATCGGGGGTGGGATAATCCCGGCCATACAAAGTAAAAGCGGGAATCTCGCCGGCGGCGGCGGACAGCAGAAGCGGGATCACATGGGTTTCCGGCTGATGACGCTCCCCGTGTTCGGCCGTCGCGCCGGCGGCGCTGAAATAACGAAAAATCGTCACGTTCCAGCCGTAGGCCCGTGCATACCAGGCCAATACGCGTTCGAAAGCCAGTTTGGATTCACCATAAGCATTGAGTGGAGCAACCGGATGCGTTTCCGGCATGGGAAGGGTTTGCGGATCGCCATAAACCGCGGCGGTAGATGAAAAGATGAAACGGCGCACACCCTGATGGCGCAAGGTTTCCAGAAATCTAATTCCCGCCGCCAGATTGCAATCGAAAAAAACTCCCGGATTGACGATGGATTCGGGGATCAGGGCCTTGCCGGCGAAATGATACACGCCGTCAAAATTCCGGCGGGCACATAAGGCCGCAATCGCCGCATGATCCTGCAGGCGCAACGGGGAGAAATCAGCTTCAGCGGGCACCGCATCGCGAAAACCCGTGGATAAATCGTCCAGGATAGTGACGCGATGGCCCTGGCGAATGAATTCCGCCGCGCAAATCGAGCCAATGTACCCCGCCCCGCCCGTGACCAGAATTCGGCTCATAGCCTTTTAATAAGCTCCCCAACCGCGCAGGATTCGTCCCGGCGTCAAGCACAGAATTTTCAGATCCAGCATCCATGACCAGAGGGCGATGTAGCGCGTTTCCATCGCCACACGCTCGGCATAATTGACCTGCTGGCGTCCGTAAACCTGCCAATATCCGGTCAGGCCGGGCCGGACTGTACGCAAAATCCGTGCCTGCGCACCAAAGCGCGAAAGCTCCGCCGGCGAAATCATGCGCGGTCCCACCAGACTCATCTGGCCGCGGAATACATTCCAGAGTTGAGGCAATTCATCCAGGCTGTAATGACGCAGCCATCGCCCCAGGCGGGTGATGCGGGGATCGTTCACCAGTTTGAATTGCGATTGAAAAGCTGCCAGATGCTCCGGATGGGCCAGCAGCCAGGTGTCGGCATCCGGCCGCATGGTGCGGAATTTCAGCGCCGCGAATTCTCCGTTTCGCCCGATTACTTGCCGGTGATGCAGAATCGGACGTCCGTCCCAGCAGGCGATCAACAGGGCGATCAAGGCCAGCAAGGGCGATAGAAGCAGCAGGAGCAGGCCGGCTGCGAAAACGTCAAAAATTCGTTTTCCCGGCTGCCGTTTCCCCGCCGCGGGTGTTTCATTGAGCTCGCGGAATGCAGGTGCCGCAGATGGTTGAACCATGGAGGTGGAATGGATGCTCACTCAAATGATTTCTGCTCAGGCCGATTCAAGCCCTGATCACTCAGACTTGTGCAGCTTATGGATGGCCCATGAGGAAGCGCCTCATTGTTCCGGCAAGCTCACAGGTTTGTGCTTTTTTGAAGCAGGAATTGAGCCGTATGATGCCTGTTTTTATGGTGAATCCGGCAGCCAAAGCCACTATATGGCAAACGTCCCACTTATGCGGCGACTGGTGCAGCATCCCATAAATCCGTAACCGGTTCCGGCCGCGCCTCCGCCTGGATGGCGGCGCCCAGAGCCAGAAAAACGGAATGCGCTGCCATATTATGTAAATCCTCGATCTGTTGCATATGAAAAGTCCCGGTCGTCCAGCAGACATCACAAAGCGCTTTCATGTCGCCGCCCTCACCGCCGCTCAACCCCAGGGTTTGGCATTTCAGCTTGCGCCCGCTTCGCAAGGCTTGCAAAACATTGGGCGAACGTCCACTGGCGCTGATCGCGAGAATCAGATCTCCCGGCCGGGCCAGACTGGCCAATTGCTCGGCAAAGACCCGGGTGAAATCACAATCATTGCTCCAGGCCGTGAGTAATGGCGTGTTATCGGTCAGCGCCATTACGCGAAAAGGCTCGACTCCGCAGCTGCGCAGGCCTTTGCCCAAATCGCAGGCGAGATGCGACGCGAGCGCGGCACTGCCGCCATTGCCGCAAATAAAGAGCATTTTCTGCTCCCGCCAGGCGGCCAGCAGACGTTCTGTCATGCGATGCAAGCCGCTAAAATCCAGGGTGGGCAATAAGGCGGATAAATTCTGAAAATATCCGCTGTGATTATACGATTTGCCGGTGGGCATCACATTTTCCATATTCGAGGGCTCCATTGAAATTTGGCTCGTGAGCCGGCGCTCTCCCGGCGTATCCCGACACAGCGGCTGAAGTCGAGAGGGCGGGCATGCCAGCGCGGGCTGAGGGAAATCCGGGGCCATGCGTAGGTATCATCGTTTCCCCATAACACTCCGCCATGGCAGCTAAGACAGGAAGCATAGCCGGCGCGCCGAATTGCTTGCCGATCGGATTCCCGGCAATCCGCGGGAGAGCCAAAAGGATATGCAAAATCCAGGCTGGGCATTTGTAAATGCCAGCGCAGCATGGCCAGCGACTGTTCCAGTTCACGACGTAATTCATTTGGATTCAGCCGCGATAATCGTGGATGGCTCACCGTGTGCGAACCAATGGCAAACCCCGCCTGCTCGAGGCCTTGCGCCTGCTGCCAGTTCATCATGCGCGGCGGGTGAGGCATGCGGTCCCAGCGCCAGTGTGGCTCGCGGCCCAGCGCTCCGGTCACGACAAAGAAGGTGGCCGGCAATTCCTGCTGCAGCAGGATGGGCGCGGCGACTTCGGCATTATCGGCATAACCGTCATCGAAGGTGATGGCCAGAAGCGGGCGTTCCGAACCGCCGCGCGCTCGGTCGGTCATTCTGCGGCGCAGTTCGGCCAAGGCCATGACCTCGAAGACATCTTTCCAATAGCGGCACATTTCCCGAAAGGCATTCACCGGATAAGTCAATTCATCCCGCCAGGCGTTCGATACCCGGTGCAGTGCCACAATACAGGCCGCAGGTTCGCAATCAACCAATGAGCGGCGCACGGGTTGCATTGCAGGCGCGCGCGGTGCTCCCATCCGATCAGGCCCAGGATTCATGCCGCCGCCTTCCGGTGAGCCGCACGCTGGGCCAGCACATAACCGAGGTGTGACTCCGGCTGGGCATGATGGACAATCTCGAAACCCAGCTCGCGCAGCCGATTCAATAACGCGGCGGCGGGCCGCGCTTCGGGCGCGCGTTCGTGATATTCGAGCGCCAGGCGCTCCACTTTGCGCCAAGCCGAACTGTCAGCCCACAACAGGCCGTATTCTTCGCCCTCGATGTCGAGCTTCAGCAAGGCTACGCGCGGAATTTCCGCCAGCACCTGTTCCAGCCGCAGGCAGGGGACGCGCAGGCCCGGCGCGGTCTCAGCCGAGCCGGGCATCAGGCGGGCATCGGTGGCGCGATGGTCTTGAAATAATCGCGCCGGTCCCGACCGCGCGCTGACCGCGACTTCCAGTACGCGCGCGGCAGCCAGGCCATTGCGCCGCAGATTGCGGCGCAGTACGGCCGCGCAGGCGGGGTTGGGTTCCACTGCCAGCAGACGCCTGCCCGCGCCCCAGCGCCGCGCGGCATAGACGGAGAATGCGCCAATATTGGCGCCCAGATCCACAATCCAGCTTTCGGCCTCCATTGATACGGAAGCAAACTGCCGGTCATAAAGTCCCCGCCAAAAGATCTCGCC
>JAKATS010000166.1 GCA_021818645.1 Acidobacteriota bacterium
TGCTCTGCCGAGCGCCGGGCACGCACCAGCACCTGATGCCCTAAAATCTCCATCGGCGCGGTACGGGTGTGAAACCATGGCCCGCCGCAATTCAAAATCGCATGCAGCAGGCTCCAGCCGGCATGCAGCCACGCTTTGCCGGGCGGCTGGTGCAGGGCTTGCCGATAGGCCCAGCACTGGTCATAATGCTGCGGACGTCCCTGGCTCCCGCGCCACCAGTGCAATAGCGTAAGCGGCCATTCGTGCAGATACCGGTATATGCACTGCGCCCAGGCATTGAGTTGAAACACCTCGATTCGCGCCTCCAGGCCGGCTTGCGCCAGGCAATTTTCCAGATCGCTGCGGCGGTTGAACCAGGTCACGCCGTCTCCCCGGGGCGGAGCATGGTTGGGAAAACTGATCATCAACTCGCCCTTCAGCACGGAAGCCAGGTTTTGCAGCGCTGCCACGGGGTGAGGCAGATATTCAAAGACATCGAGTGCGTAAATAAAATCAAATTGCCGTCCGCGGCGTTCCCGCCAGCCGGGCCGGCAAAGGTCGTCGGCATCAAAATCGAGCTGGGCATGGCCTGCCAATGGCGCAAGCTGGCGGCGCAACAACTCCGACGCTGCGGGGCTGACATCAATCAGCGTCATGCTGTTCACTTGTGGCGCCAGCCAAAAGGCCGTATATCCAGACCCGGGCCCGATCTCCAGCACGTCGCTTTCGGCCAAGGTAGTAAGTGGGGCGAATTGCCGCAGCAGCCCGTCGCGCAATGGAAAATCGTGCAACGGCGCCTTGCGCCAGGCCGCCAGCCCGCGCAGCGGCGGATTGCGTTTGGCGACCAACGCAATCTCACGGGAAGCGTGGGCCAAGGGATTTTCCCGCTCTGTGAATGCCGCTTTCACGATACCCTTTCCGCCGGAAACGGCGCGCGGGTTGGCATCATGGGATTGCACGCCGCGGTCACTCGTTCCTGTGCCTGCCGGGCCAGTCGCCGGCCTTCCCGGCGGCCCTGCGCCAGATGCCGCCAGGGCTCCAGGCTCTGGTGTTTCAGCATCGCCGCCAGCGCCCATCCGGCCCAACCCAGGCTCAGCCATTGGTACGCGCAGCGTTCGCGCCAGCGTTCCCGCCAATGCCGCCAGTACAAAAAACTGCCCGCCTGGGAATGTTGTTGCAGCCAGGGTTCTCGCGGCCGCGCGGTGGGGGTTTTATCATGCCGCAAACGCACCTGCGGCGCGATGAGCATCAATGCGCCTGGCGGTAGCCGAAAACAAAACTCAATATCTTCCACCCCGGCGCCCGGCAGCGATTCCTCAAATTGCAATCCTTCCAGCCAGGCCGCGCGGAAACTCATGGCGTTGCTGGTCATGCGGTCCACCGCATAGGTCCGGGTGGCGCCATGCCGGTAGATTTCATAGCGATTGTCGCGAAACGCTCCCCGCTGAAACAGCCACTCCCACATGCGCCGGGCGCGGCTGGGCAGGCGGAAATTGGTTACCACTCCGCCGATTCCTGCCGCTTCAGGATGCTGCGCATAGGCTTGCGCCAGCGCTTCGAAAAAATCGGGTTCCAGCACATCGTCATCATCCAAAAAAACCACAATATCCCCTTGCGCGCGTTCCAGCCCGCGATTGCGGGCTGCGGCCGCACCGCTCAACCCGGGCGTCCACCGGTAATCGAGCCGCAGGCCTTTTTCCAGCGCCGGGCACAACGCCTCATACACCGCTGCGGCTTGTTCTTCTGCGCTCTGGTCCACCACCACAATCTGCTCCGGCAACGTGTGTTGTGTGGCCACGCTCCGCAGCAGGGCAAACAGTTCGCAGGGCCGGTTGCGCGTGGGTACGATTACGGCAATGGCAGCATGGGTTGCAGGCATGGGGAGGGTTGGATTTTGCGTCCCTGGTATCATTTGTGATCTCTCCGGGTTTGTATCAGCACGTAAATCGCCATTTGCCTTCTCCAATGGAGTTTTATTGCATATCATTCCGGCGAGGCAATTAAGACGTGTAGGTTTCTTTCGCGTGTGGCCACACGAGCCGCGCCATTTCTTTCAATTCGGTGCGGGTATAGCGGGCGGCGAAAAGAAACCCGGCGCTGAGACACGCGCCCAGCCATACCCCTTCGGGCGCGGTTTGCGGGTTTATCAGCAGCACGATGCCGGGCATGACCGCGAGTCCGGCGAGAAAAGCGGGGTAGAGCACCCCCATGCGCAGCGGAAACGGCGCCCGACGCCGGAGCAGATACAGGCTGATGGCTTGGTAGGGTATTTCCGCCCCGCCCCAGGCCAGCACGGCACCGGTAATTCCCCAGGCATGCCAGAGTGGGAAAAATAATGCGACATACGCGGTGATGCGAACCACTTTGGCGACAATCTCGGCGCTGGGATGGCCGAGGGCGGACAAAGTGGCGCCGAAAATCGCGTTCAATCCATAAATCGCCGCCAGCGGCGCCAGGCAGCGCAGCCCCAGCTCCAAGGTTGCGTAGCGCGGGCCGTAGATCGCGAGCAGCGGCCGGGCCAGGCAGGCCAGCAGCGCGCTGAAGCAAAACAGCGGCGGCAGCAGCAGCCGCAGATATTTTTGCAGCAGCGCCGGTAGCGCCTGCGCGTCACGATGCACCAGCGCATGGGTCATGGAGGACATTAAACTGTCCAGCAGCAGCTTCAGCGCGGCAATCATCGCCGCCACGAAGGTCATGAGCGCCACATACCGCCCCAACCGCGCCATGCCGCCCAGATGCAGGATCAAAAGATAGTCGAGCTGCGAGGTGAAAAATCCCAGCGCGCTGGCGCCTTGCAGTCCGAGGGTGTAGGCCCAAAACCCCGTCGGCAGCAGCCAGGCTGTTCGCGCCCGGCCCACGCCCGCCTTCGCCAGCCGTCGGCGGGCGAAGGTGGCGCCGGCGCCGGCCAGGATCAGATACCAGCCCCAGACGAGCAGCGGCGCATGCGCGCGGAACCATGGCCTCGCCAGCCAGATCATCAGCAGATAGCCGGCGAACGACCCGAAACTGACGAGGCGGTACAGTGCCTGCGCCCAGGCGATTTCCAGCACGCCCTTGAGCGCGGCCAGCATCAGCGAAAATAAAATCGGAATCGGCGCCAGAAGCAGCATGGCGAGCTGAAACTTCGGGCCGCCCAGGGGACCGAACAGCAGCGCCGGCCAGTGGGGATCGAGCCAGCAGGCCAGGCCCCAGGGCAGCAAGCCCAGCCCGATGACGGCCGCAAACGAACGCAGAAATACCGGCCGCTGCGCCGGCGTCAGCCGGGGTAGAAAGCGTATGGCCACCGAGTTGCCGCCGAGAAACAAAAACGCGGCGACGAAATTGATATACACCACCAGCAGGCCGTACGTCGCCAGCGTCTGCGGCCCCACCCGGGCCAGTAGTACGCGCAGCGCGTAATTAAACGGCACGCCGGCCAGCGCCAGCCACACCGTCCAGCGTATGCCCGAGACAATCGGCCGCCGCAGGTCTTCCGGGACCTCGCTCCAGGGCGCGCTGGGCTCGGCCGGGCGCAAGGCGGTCTGGGTGAAGGGCGTCATTGCGGACGTGCGGCTCGGCGAGGATTTGCGGCCGGGCCGGCGCTTATTTCCTTAGCCAGACGACGGTCCAGAACCTGGTTGGCCCTGGCGATCGAGCCCAGGCAGTCGCCGTAATCGCGGATTTCTCCACCTGTGACGAAACCCCAGCGGTCGTGCCCGCGCGCGCGTATGGCCTCGCGGCCGTCATAGGCGTTGTCGCGAAAGCTGACCAATCCCCAGTTCATCTTTTCCGCCCAGGAATCGGCCCAGGCCCAGAATTTTGTTCCGGCTATGGGATGCGCGCCCGAAGTGGTGGCGCGCTGGAACTCCGCCGCCAGCGCGTGGGCATAGGCCTGACCGCGCGCCGCCTGTGTCGCCAGCATCGGCGCGCCCGGCGAGCCGTGGGGAAACGGGAACAGGTCGGAATCGGCATTGGCGGCCATGCCGGTCCAGCTCACCATCGGCAGGCCCTGAGTCCATTCCGCGGTGCGGTCGAGAATCTCCGCCGTCGCTGCGCTGGCCTGCAGCACATCCAGCCACGGGCCTGCGGCCCGTAAGATCGGCTCGCGCGTCAGCCCGTTCCAGCTATTCAACGAAGCGGGGCCAAAGACCAGATACCCGGGGAAATAGCGCCGCACCGCCGTGCTTACGCTTTGGAAATATCGCCGGGCGTAAAGATATAGGAAGCGGTCGAGATCGGCGCGGACTCCGGGCGCAGCGGTCCGCAAGCTGCGATAATCCCGCCCCACCCAGGGGCTACGCCCGCTCTCGTCGAGCCAGCCGCGTCCATGCGGCCAGCCGCCGTCGGAGCCAAAGCGGCTATAGCGCGCGTTCCAGGCGCGGTTGAGCCCCGCGATCGTGCCGTATCGCCGCCGCAGCCATTGCTGGAAAGCGAACTTGGCGTGCAGGCGGGGATCGGCGTAATGCACGCCCAGCCGTGGGTTGGCCTGCTGCTCGTAATTGGTGACCAATACCAGCCACCCAAGGTTGGGATGCGTGCGCGCCACCGCCGGCGCCGGGCCGGGGCCAAAACCATACAGATCGTCGGCGTCATCGGTGGCTACCCCCACCAGGAACTTCGAATGGCCCAATTGCACCGCCATGGCCCGGGCTTCGCCCATGGCATAAGCCGCGAAATTCGGATCGTAAACATCCGGTGCCGTATCGCCGCGCCAGCCCTGGTAAATGGCCGGATCGGTTCCGGCCACAATATCTTTGACCGGCGCCCGCGCGTAATGCCGGCGGTTGGTGAGGCTGTAATGGGAGGGCCGGATCATCGCCATGAACGGCATGCGCTCGGCGTTGCCGGCGCGCCCATACAGCGCCACCGGCAGCATATATGAGCTGGCGTATTCGGCCACGCAATTGAAATACCAGCCGCGCAGCCGCCGCGCCGACTGTCGCGCCCAGACCGGCTCGCTGCCGTATTTGGCCAGAATTTGCTTTCGGTAGCTTTCGCCGGGCGCGTACTGGGAAGTCGCCATGTCCACATCAAACACCCCGCGCATCCAGTACGGATGTCCGGCCGGCGTCACCAGCAGCTTGCGCGAGCCCCATGCCGCCACGGCAAATCGCCCGCTGGGCGTCTGCCAAGGCGCGCCGGATGCGTTCAATATCAGCCCGCCATAGGCGTCGAGCGGCGTGGGTTTCGAATCGGGATCCATCGCAGCCGGCAGGGCGTAGCTTTCCAATGCCGCGCACACCGCCAGCGCGCAGCCGCCGCCCGTCCACGCCAGCCATGCGCGGCGTGGCATCGCCCCTGCGCGTTGCCGGCGCAAGGCTCGTTCGGGCTGGTTTGGTTCATCAGGCATGATCTGGGATTCCCGTCATCACCGGTATGCTGGTCTCTTCCGGACCGACGGCAAATTCTTCCGCTTCGCGGGTTGCATGCACTTCGGAGGTATGGGCCACAAGCGTGGGTATGGCCGCGGAAAGTGCGAGCAAAAGCCAGAATAATTTGGTGTATTGCGCGGATAGAAAAATGGCGCTGACGGAAAACCCCAGCAATGCTGCCTGCAATCCCAGGGCCGCACTGGGCGCCCATGCCGGTAGATCTTCGCCCAATGCCGATGGCGGCTCAGGAGCCAAATCGGTGACTCCATTTTCAGCCGGAAGAGCATCTTTCCAGTTATTTTCCGCGGCGCTGTATGGAATGCATTCCGCCGTATTTGTCCACTGGAATTCCTGTTCCATGCGCTCGTGAATCGAGGGCTTGGATTCGCGCCGAACGGAAGTTTCCATGCGCGCCAGCCGTATCAGCGGCAGGGTCGAGTAATACAACAGCAACAAATACGCGGCCAGCGCCGGTAGGCCCATTTCGGCCGCGATTTCCATATAGGCGTTATGGGCGATATGGTCTAGATTTTTATGCCCTGCGGCGTATTGTTGAACTTCAAACTTGAAATTGCCGAGGCCAATGCCGGTGACGGGATGTTCGGCAATCATCCGCATCCCGGCTTGCCATAGCGCCAGCCGCATATCGGTGGATTGCCGGTCGGAAAATGTCGGATGCAGCAGGCGGTTAAGAGGCGAGTTCGGCCAAACGATCAATATTGGCAGCGTTAGTAATGACAAGGCTATTAATAACCGCAGCCGGCGCCGGCGCCAGGCAAGAAAAACCACCGCCGCGCCCAGTCCCAGCATGCCGCCGCGGGACGCGGCCAACGCGATCGCCACCAGCATTAATATCCCGGCGCCTCCGGCCAGCAGGCGCTTCCAGCGAGTGGCAAAAGCACCGCAAAATACCAGTGCCAGGGGCAGGCCAATTAAGGCCGAAGCGGTAAAGTAGTTGGGGTCCCCGGTCACCCAGCCGGGGCGAAAATCGACAAAAACGGCATGGTATTTCTGCCATTCGCGCAGGATATAGAGTGACGCCAGGGCATCCGCGCCAATGATCGCCCAGAGCACGTGTTCCAATCGTCGCCAGTTATCCACGATGCTCAAGGTGATAATGAAGAGCAGCAAAAATGATATGTAACTCAAAATCGGGCTTTGATCCCAAGGCAGATGAGGGCCATAGATCAGATAAGATCCCGCGGCCCAGAGCACCAGAAAGAGAAACCAGCGCGCTTGCGGCGTGCTCATGAAGGCCGGCCAGCGATGGGTGATCGCCAGATGCCAAAGTGCATAGGCCAGGCAGGCCGATCCCAAATATTTCACCGCCGTCAGATCGCTCATGAAATGTTCCCAGAGCGGATCCCGCAGCAAAGGCATGGCCGAAATCAAAAAATAGAAAAAAAGCATGCGTGGATCCTCACGCGCCCAGGGCGGTCGGGTAAGCCTCGGATTCGGCCGGCCAGTTGGCCGGCTGGCGATGCAGTTGCGCCAGCGCCTGCCGCAAGGCAAGGCACAGGGCGGAGAAGCTGTATTCGGCCCGCACGCGCTGGCGTGCGGCGCGGCCCAGGGTGCGCCGCAACGGCGGCGATTGCAGCAGTTGCGCCACCGC
>JAKATS010000341.1 GCA_021818645.1 Acidobacteriota bacterium
CGGACCGGTTTTAGCCTTTGCAATAGTTCCCAATTCTTCTCAGACCGCGCTGGCGGCGGCCTGGGATGGTGGAATCTGGGAAACCACGGATGCGGGCGCGGATTGGACGCCCATCACCGATACGGCTGCGACGCAGGCCATCAGCTCGCTGGCATTTGCGCCTTCCAGTGTTGCTACGATCTACGCCGGTACGGGCGCGCCGGCACTCTCGGCCAGCCAGCCGGGTATTGCAGGCGAAGGCATTCTGGTCAGTCAGAATGGAGGCCAGAGCTGGACCCTGGAGGGGCAGTCAGTATTGACGGGTTTCATCATCACACAAATCGTTGTGGATCCGGCGCAGGCGGATCATCTAATGATTTCGGCCGTTCCATTACAGGGAACCAGCACGGGCGGTCTGTATGAAAGCAGTGATGGAGGTCAAAGCTGGACCCAGCTTGCGCGAGGTGCGGTTTGGAGCTTTGCCTGGCAGCCGGCGAGCCAGCAGATCGTGGCAGGCGTTGCCGGGGTGGTGCAATATTCGAGCCAGGGCGGGGCTTTTACGGCCGCGAGCGGCGGACTGCCCACCGGGTTCAGCCGCGCGGTGATTACCACCGAGCCGGCCAATCCTAATGACATTTACGCCTTGTTCGCCAATGCCCAGGGCGACTGCGCCGGACTTTATTTCAGTGGAAATAGTGGCGCCAGTTGGAGCCCCGTCACGCTGCCGGCGAATTTTGCCAGCAGTATTTTTGGGTCCAGCAGCAATGGGCAGGGGTCGGGCGAATATGCGATGGCGCTCACCGCCGACCCGGGCAGTTCCAGCAGTCTTTATGCCGCCGGTGTGGATTTATGGCACTCGGCCGATGGCGGAGCCAGCTGGACCGAGCTTACGCATTCGAGTCTGGGAACTTCCAGCACTATCCCCGCAAATCAATATGCCGTGACGTTGGATACTTCCGGCAATCTCTGGCTGGGCAATAGCGGTGGGGCATGGCTGAGTCTGAATCAAGGCGTCAGCTTTATCAATCTCAATTCCACGCTCTGGACTGAAGGCATCAACTCCATTGCCGTGGAAGGCAATACCCTGGCCGCGGGTACGCTGGAGCAAGGCTTTCTGGCCGGCTCGTCGCAGACGC
This sequence comes from Acidobacteriota bacterium, assembly GCA_021818645.1. Classification (GTDB taxonomy): domain Bacteria; phylum Acidobacteriota; class Terriglobia; order Terriglobales; family SCQP01; genus JAKAZV01. Next base: position 1,116 of record JAKATS010000341.1, read on the forward strand.
AATGGAACGTGGTCGCTGCGGCTCCAGCCGGCGGCGTTTTAAATGACGCCGCTCAGCAAACACTGTGGGCGCTCGGCGCGAATGCCGCCAGTCTGGAAGTCGCGGTGAATGGCAACCTGAGCTTTTCACCGCTTTATGCCACTACGCCCAATCCCGGCCAGGATGCCGCAATGGCGGCATACATGCCGCCGCTGTTGGGTGATCCCGGCAGCCCGGGAACCCTATTGATCGGCACGGATCAAATTTGGCAAAGCATCAATTCCGGCCAGAGTTGGAGCATATTGGCCAACCCCACCCAAAACACTACGATTACTGCGATGGCCTGGAATGGACCGCAAATGCTCCTGGGATCGAGCACGGGACAAGTCTTGTCATCGAGCGATCTGGGCAGCAGTTGGACCAGTCTGGGCTCGGCTCTGGCGGGAAATAAAATCACCGGCCTTGCCGGCGGTGTGGGCAGCAATATTTTTGCGTCTTGTCAGACACTCAATGGAAACGCGAACAATCCATGTCTATATGGCTGGAATGGAAGCACTTGGGCGCAGATCACCGGATCACTTCCCAATGGCCCTATCTATGCAGTGACCGCCGATCCGCTGGATGCCCACATTCTCTACGTTGCTACCACTGCGGGAGTGTATGGCACCCCCGACGGGGGAGCTACCTGGGTTGTATTGGGAACAGGGCTGCCCAATAGCCAGGTACGGGCATTGTATTTGCGGAATGCGCGCAGGCTTTTGCTGGCCGGCACGGCCGGGCGTGGATTATGGAGCTGGCCGCTTGAAACCGAGGCGCAAAACGCGATGGCGGTCAGTGGCAGCGGACAGACCGGCACCGTGGGCACGCCGCTCGGATCACCCCTGGCGGCACAAGTCGTGAATGCTTTTGGGTATCCGGTAGCGGGCGCCACCGTCACCTGGTCGGATAACGGCGCGGGCGGAAAATTTGCCGCATCACAGACAGTAAGCGGTGCCGGCGGACAGACCAGTAACACCTATACACTTCCCAACACCGCCGGCGCCCTGACGCTGACTGCCAGCGTGCCCAGTGGAACGACATTTTCCAGTGCCAGTTTTAGCGCTACTGCACAGGCGGCTGCTCCAGCCCAGATGCTGGCCTATTCGGGCAATCAGCAGACCGGCACTGTCCACCAGCCCCTGCCGCAGCCCCTGGTTGTAATGGTTGAGGACAGCCAGGGTAACCCGGTCAGCGGCTATACCGTTAATTTCAGCGATAGCGGGGCGGGCGGCGGCTTTTCTACGCCTTCGGCCACTACCTACCCGAACGGGCAGGCTTCGGTGGTTTATACCCTGCCGAGTATGCCGGGACCGGTCGCCATAACTGCCGCTTCCGCCAGTGGAGAGACGCAACTGCCGTCAGCAACCTGGAACGAGACAGCGAATCCCGCGCCGGGATTCGCGATCAGCCTTTCGCCTACATCACAAAATGTGAACTGGAATTCAACCGCGACCTTTACACTCGCCTCGCAGTCCATTGGTGGAGAAAGCCAGCCCATACAGTTGATCTGCACCCAGCCGGTAACCGGGTGTTCTGTGGCCGAAAGCTCGCTCGTTCCGGGTCAATCAACCACCGTCAGTATTGCATCGGGATCCCTGGCCTCGGGAAACAACTCGGTCGTGATTACCGGTACGATCGGTTCGCAGCAGCATACCGCCAGCGCCACGCTGGTGGTAATGACACCGTCGGTAGCGATGAACGCGACGCCGGCTGCAGCTACACTTTCAGCCGGAGGGTCACAGATATTTGAGATCAGCCTGACGCCGAGTAATGGATTCACCGGAACGGTAACCCTCAGCTGCGCCTATGGCAACAATTCCATGCCTTACGGTATGAGCTGTACGCCCGCTCCGATTCCGGTCAATATCACGGGTGCGAGCGCAGGTTCGGCCACTGTCACGGTCACCACGCTGGCTGCCGGCGCGCTGCCTCATTTTCCTGGCGGACATTTTCCAGAATGGGGCGGTTTGATTTTGGGCATGATCTGGTTGTTTCGGCTGAAAAAGCGGGGGAGCGGGCGCTGGCTGGCCTGGGGCGTTCTCCTGCCCTGGCTGGTATTGTTGGCAGGCTGTGGGGGCGGATATGATCCGCCCCCGCCGATGATCACCACGCCGGGAACGGCTGCGGGCACCTATGCCATGACGCTGAGCGCGACAGCGTCCGATACCGCCGGGGCTCAGCCGGTTGTGGTCACCGTGACCCCGGTGACCTTGACGGTCACAGTAAATTAAAACCGATTCGGCTGAATGGCAGAAAATTTAATCGTAATAATCCAGCCCCAGATGCGTAATCAGCTCTTCACCTTTAATGTAGCGCATGGTGTTTTTGAGCTTTTTGAGCTGAATGAATAAGTCGTGTTCGGGGTAAAGTCCGGGCGGGGTAATAGGGCTCTTGAAATAAAACGACAGCCATTCCTGAATGCCCAGCCCGCGCAGGGCGCTTGAACGCGAAGCCAGATCGAGAAGCAGAACAAGATCGAGCACAATGGGTGCGGCGAGAATGCTGTCGCGGCAGAGAAAATCAATCTTGATCTGCATGGGGTAACCGAGCCAGCCAAAGATGTCGATATTGTCCCAGCCTTCCTTGTTGTCGCCGCGGGGTGGATAATAGTTGATCCGCACCTTGTGATAAAAATCCTTATAGAGTTTGGGGTAGAGTTCGGGCTGCAAAATATGCTCGAGCACCGAAAGTTTGGATTCTTCCTTGGTTTTAAACGAGCCGGGATCGTCCAGCACCTCGCCGTCGCGATTGCCGAGAATGTTGGTGGAAAACCAGCCGGAAAGCCCCAGCATGCGCGCCTTGATGCCAGGTGCGAGAATGGTTTTCATCAGAGTTTGCCCGGTTTTAAAATCTTTGCCGCAGATGGGGGCTTCATGCTTGCGTGACAGATCCAGCAGGGCGGGAATGTCGCAGGTCAGATTGGGCGCCCCGTTGCCGAAGGGGACGCCTTCGCTAAGCGCGGCGTAGGCATAGATCATGCTGGGCGAGATGGCGGGATCGTTTTTCTGCAGTCCTTTTTCAAAGCGGGCCAGTGTCTGATGCACCGCTCCGGGCAGAAGAAAAACCTCGGTCGAGCCGCACCAGAGCACCACCACGCGGCTGGCGCCGCTCGCTTGGCGGAACTTGCGGATGTCCTCGCGCACTTGTTCGGCCAGATCGCGCTTATTTTTGCCGCGCTTGATGTTGGGGCCGTTGATCCGGCGAACATAATTCTGGTCAAAGACCGCGGGCATGGGGCGAATCTTGCGCAGATAGGGGCGGACTTTATCCAGCAACTGGGGCTCAATCACTTCGGCTGTGCGGGCGGCCTCATAGCAGTCGGCCTGATAAATATCCCACCCGCCAAAGACCAGGTCTTTCAAGCCGGCCAACGGTAAAAATTCCCGAATCAGCGGTGAGCGCCGGTCAGTGCGCCGGCCCAGGCGGATGGTGCCCATCTGGGTGAGCGATCCTACTGGTTCAGCCAGCCCCCGGCGCACGGCTTCGACTCCGGCGATCAGAGTGGTCGAGACCGCGCCGAGCCCGGGCAATAAAACGCCTAATTTGCCGCGGGCAGGTTCAATCGTGGGAGGGGCGGAGGCGGACGATGTTACGGGTCGGGTAGATGCCAATGTGATTTCCTTTGAAGCGCTGTGACTCGAATGAAGTAGCCGTAAGTTTCTATATTCTCGGAAACCAGCCGGTTAAGCAAGGAGACCGGATCAGCAAAAATTATAAATTCTCGATTCAGCGCGCCTGACTGCCTGGAATCGGGCAGGTCAGGGAATGAATATAAAAAGGATCATTGCCCGGCGGAAAGACGCTGGGCCAGTTGTGCGGGCAGTCCGGCGGCGAGGATTTTGCGCTGAGTGAGGGGAAGGTTGTAGGGTACACGGCCAAGACGCAGACGTTCGCCGGTCCAAAGTGCAAATGCGGCTCGCCAATCGCCGTCGCGCGGCTGGCCGACGGAGCCGGGGTTGAGCAGATAGCGCGCTTCGGGCCGGAGTTGAATGTCCACATACTGCACCAGGGTGCGGGCGTCGTGCTCGCTGATTTCGCCCTCCAGGGCGACGACCTCGTTTGCATCCGACTGATATCCGCCCTGCACATGCGTATGGCCGAAGAAAGTAACCGTGGAGGACGCGAGCGGCAGGCAATCGGCCGCCTGCTCGAGACTGAGTACGTACTCATCCTCATCCCGAATCGAGCCATGCACCAGTTCACAGTTCTGGTAGTCCACTGGTCCCGGGGTCAATGCGGCGATCCATTCCAGCATACCGGGGGGTAGCTGTTCACGCGTCCATTCGACCGCACGACGGGCTAGCCAGTTAAAATCCTGCAGGCCTTCGGGGTGGGCCGCCACGCGATCATGATTGCCGCGCACGATGATTTCACAGTGGTCGCGCACCCACAGGCTGCATTCGACCGGATTGGCGCCATAGCCCACCACGTCGCCCAGGCAGATGCAATGCCGCCATTGGCCTTCTGTGGCATCGAGCACCGCGACCAGAGCTTCCCAATTGGCATGAATATCGCTGATGACCAGTACCGGCTCGGCGCGGCTGAACTCCCAATGGGGAGAATGCGCGGAGCGCGGTGTAACCGGATTTTCCGGGGTAAGATCGGGCGTCATTGGTGCGATTGGCGGCAGGATCACCGCGATTCATATTATCCGTTTTCCGCCGCGGCCGCATCGAGAAAACAGGTGATGGAGGTGCGAGCCGGATCAATCGCCAGAGCGGGTACTTCCCGCGGGGACTGCCGGCGCGCCCGCAGTTTGGCTACAGCATCGCGTTTGTCCGCGCCCAGCACCAGGAACCAGACCTCGCGGGCGGCATTCAGAAGGCTCGGAGTAAAGCTCAGGCGGTCATGCGGATGATCCGCGGTGCCGCGGACGGCGCGCACCCGGGCTTCATCTTCCGCATAAATATCGGTGCCGGGAAACAGTGACGCCGTATGCCCGTCGGAGCCAATGCCCAGCAGAATCAGGTCAAACCGCGACACCGGCTCGCCGGTCAGGTGCCGGCGAATGGTTTGGGCATAGGCCAAGGCGCAATCATCCGCCCGCCCTGCAACCGGGGCGGGAAAAATGCGGGCGGAAGAAAACATTGGGCTGGAGAACAGGATCTCGCGGGCCATGCCGTAATTGCTGTCGGCATCGTCGTAAGGCACGAACCGCTCATCACTCCAGAAATACAGCGTATTTTCCCCGAATGCCGCACGCAGATCGGGCGGAGCGGCCTCCAGTTCCCGGCGCCAGTGTTGAAAATACTGGCGCGCGGATGAGCCTGCGGTCAGGGCCAGAGAAAGCGGGCCGCGCCCGGAATTTTGCCGTGCCCACTGCGCCAAGGCTTGCCAAAACTGCTGCTGAGCCTGTTCCGGGCTGGAGCCGAGGACCCAGTGGATGGAAGGTTGGGTGGGCATAGTTTTTCACCTTCTCGGCGAGGCGGAAACCGGCGTCAGGCGGAGTTGATTCAGATCGTTTTCCAGGGTCTGGCGCAGACATTCGATTTCCGGCTTGCCGGCTATGGCGGGGACCCGATAGGGCCCTTTCCACACTGCAGTGATGGCGCTGCCGGGGTAGGGAAGCTGAAATTGATCCCAGCTATTGAAGGTCCAGGCGCGAGGCATATGAACGTGAATGATGTAAACCGGCGTCTGGGTTGCGTGCGCCAGATACAGGGCTCCGGGTTTGGCGATGCCGCGCGGCCCGCGCGGGCCATCCAGGGTGATGGCCATGGAGATTCCGGCCGCGACGGCTGCAGTCATTTCCTGCATGGCGCCGGCGCCGCCTCGGGTGCTGGAGCCGCGAATGG
>JAKATS010000040.1 GCA_021818645.1 Acidobacteriota bacterium
GGCGCGGGAAGTGCTGGGCTGGCGGCCGGAATCCAGCCTGGAGGAAATGGTGGCGGAAATGGTACGGCATGATACACAAAACGCACAGGCGGCGGCCGTTGCGCTGCCCAGGGTGCCCCCGGACTTGGCGCCGGCTCATGCCGCCTGAGCGCCATCCCACGCCCGCTTTTGCATCAATTCACGGTGACGGAAAACGTGGCGGAATGGCTGAGCGACTGGGCAGTGCCGGTCAGCGTAACCGTGTAGGTGCCGGTCGCGGTGCCAGGATGGCTGGCCGGCGGCGCCGGCGTGCTGCCGCCGCCGCAAGCGGCCAGGGACAGGGATAAACCCAGCAGTGCGATCACCGTCGTCCACCGCGCGGAGCGCCGCCCCATCCAACCCAGCAGGAGAACCAGGCTCAGCAGAATTCCCCAGAAGCTGAGGAATCCATATCCCCATGCGCCAGGATCCGGCCTTCCCGGAGAAAATAGCAGTCGAGACGATGCCGTGGTGGATAGGCTTAGCTGCGCCGTGACTCCCGCCGCCGTTGGCGTCACCGTGGCAGGCGAAACCGAACACGTTGCCTGCGGAGCCGTGCTCGTGCAGGTCAACGCGATGGAAGAAGAAAAACCGTCCAGGGCAGTGATGGTTGCCGTAGATTGCGCCGTCGTTCCCGGGGTGACCGAAGCCGAGGTTGGCAAGACGGCGATGCTGAAATCGCTGCCTTGTCCGGTCAGCGCCGCGGTTTGCGGGCTGTTGGCCGCGCTGCTGGTAATCGTCAGCGTACCCGTGGCCGCGCCCGATGCTGTGGGCGTAAAGCTGACCTGTACTGTGCAACTGGCGCCGGACGCCAGGCTGGAGCCGCATTGTGAAGTTGCGGCAAAGGGTGCGGTGGCCGTGATGCTGGCAATGGTGATAGAGCTGCTTCCTGAGTTGGCCAGGGTCAGCGTTTTCGCGGCGCTGGAAGATCCCACCGGTTGTGCGGCAAAACTGATTGCGCCGGGGCTCAGGGTCAATCCTCCAGATGGAATGGCAAGCTGGGCGATAAAAGCGTCTCCACCGCCGCCGTAGGCGGTTTGAAAAGCCCCTGCCGTGACCGGAAAATCAGAGGCATTGGTGGTGCCGACCACGTCAATATCGCCATTCGGGTCAATCGTCACGCCATGCGCGATTTGCTGCGAACCACTGCCGCCCAGGTAGGTGGAAAACGGAAACGATTTTCCGCCCGCAGCAATTTCCGTAACAAAGGCATCGCCACAAGGCGAGCCGGCGCAGGCGCTCATCGGGGCCGGGCCGGAAATGGGGAAATTCGTGGAAGTGGTTTGTCCGGCCACATAGGCATTACCGGCGCCATCGATCGCAATCGCGGCGCCGATGTCATCCCCCGCGCCTCCCAGATAGGAGGAATACTCCAGCGCGGCTCCCGAGGCTGACAGTTCGGCGACAAAGGCATCGCCATTGCCGGCATAACTGGCTTGGGCAGCCCCTGGAGTTACCGGGAATGCCGCTGATTGTGTATCTCCCGTCACATAGGCATCATCCTGAGCATCGAGCGCAATGCCATATCCAGCGCTGGCCGGGCCAAGATAGGTGGAATACACCAATGCGGCGCCGCTGGGGACGAGCTCCGCAACAAAACCATCCCCCATCCCGCTGGCACTGGCGGCAAAGGTGGGTTGATAGGCGCCGGGGGTGGTAGGAAAATCGGTGGAGGTCGTGGTTCCGGTTACGAACGCATCGCCATTGGCATCTACAGCCAGGGCGTAAATAAAATCCTGGGCACTGCCGCCGAGAAAGGTGGAGTAAGCCAGGCCGGTCCCGCTGGCGTTCACCTCGGCGATAAACCCATCCCCGCCTCCGCCGGGCGCATGAGTTTGCAAGGCCCCGGAAGTGACGGGAAAGTCGCTGGAATCGGTACCGCCCGCGATCCAGGCATCTCCCGCGGCATTGATCGCGATGGCGTTCGCCACATCGTCGCCCGCTCCGCCGAGATAGGTGGCATAAACGAGGCCCGAGCCGGCAGAGTCGAGTTTCAGCGCAAAGGCATCGAAGGCCCCGCCGCCATAGGTAGTCTGCACGGCGCCGGCAGTGACGGGGAAGTTGGTGGCGGAAGTCATTCCGGCCATATAGACCGCGCCGGAGCTGTCCACGGCCACACCCAGGGCGTCGGTCTGTCCATTGCCTCCGATAAACGTGGCGTAATCCAGCGCGGTCCCGCCGGCGTTAAGTTTGGCGATATAGGCTGCGACCTGGCCGGAGGAAAGACTACTCTGGAAAGCGCCCGCGGTCACGGGAAAATTCGCCGAGTTGGTCTGTCCTACGACATATATATTCCCTCCGCTATCCGTCGCGATGGCCGCTCCGGTATCTTGTCCGCTGCCTCCAAGATAGGTGGCGTAGGCTAAGACGGGATCAAGGATGACCGGCAGTCGCGGGTCATAGTGGCCGAGCCAAAAACCATAACTGTTCCGGCCCAGCGGGAGATACCCCGCTGCAATACGTTGCCGCCTGCCCCGCTTCCATTGATACGCGATGGGCCGCTGCAACCGCAAGCCCTGGCTGCCCGAACCCACCCGCAGATCGCCATGCCGATCCAATCGGATCCGGGCCGCGCCGCCCAACTGGAAACGGATTCGGGACAGCCGGACACCCGGCTGCAAAGTCAGGTTAAATTCCAACTGCTTCTGCCGGTAGTAATAGACGAGGGCAACCCCACGGTAGAGGTGCGGCACCACCGCCTGGCTATACCGAGGAACGCCCAATATCCATTGCTCTGGTTGCCGGCCGATCAGATAGTTATAGATTCCCGGTAATCTCCGGCCAGGCAGAATCCGCGCATGGGCGCGGGCGTTCAGCCATGCGAAGCGGGTAGGCCGCTGGGATGGCAGCAGCCTGCCGGCTGCGGCAGAGTGGGCTTGACGGCGCAAAGCGTCCCGGCGCCGCACCGCTCCGGCATTCGGCAACAGCAGCCAATGCGTGGCGGCCATGAGCAGGTGGTAATGCGCCGTGCGCGCTTGCAAGGCATAAGCCCGAGGCAACTGGCCGCGGTTCGCTTCAAATGCCGATTGCCAGGCGATTACGCCGGCGGAGGGGTGGAGCACCTGAGCCCGCGCCGTAATTAAAAAGAGCGGTATCCCCGATGCGATAGCCGATAGGGCAAACCATTTGGCCGCGAGTGTGAAATTTTTCATAATGGATTCCTTGACTGAGGCCGATTACTGCTTCATATGCCTGGTGTCAAATTCAAGGCCGCCGCAACAACGCGATCCGCGCCAAACTGGCCTCATGGGCCGGCAATTTGAGGGCCAGCGCCTGACGCAATTGCCGGACACTGGCGGCGCGATGGCCGGCTGCCAGCAGCGCCATGCCTAACTGGTAGTGATACATGGGGTATGCGGGAGCGGTCTGCACGCAATGCCGCAGCAGCGGGATGGCGGCGCCATAGCTGCCCATCTTGTAATACACCCAGGCCAGCGTATCGCTTACCGAATCCAGATTGGGTAACGCGTGCACCGCCTGCTGCGCCAGCGCGAGGGCACGCGGTAAGTTATGCCCCTGGCGGGCGTAGATCCAGGCCAGATTGGCCTCGGCGAGGGCGAAGCCGGGCTGCGCCCGCAATGCTTTCCGGTAATATTCCGCGGCGGCGGGTAACTGCTCCTGCTGCAGATACAGGTTGCCAACCAGGGTGAGCAGCGGGGCGAAATTGGGCTGGCTGCGCAGCGCCTGAAGATACCGGTGCAAGGCGCGCGGCAAATTCCCCGATGCCTGGTTCATACGTCCCAAGTCCAGCTCGGCGGCCACAAATCCGGGCTGAATCAGCAAGGCGCGGTGGAACGACTGGCGCGCGTCGGCATTCCTGTTCAGGCTCAATTGCAGCGTGCCCAGCAGCCAGGGGCCATGCGGGTCTTTCGGATGGGCCGCCGTGAAGCTTGCGATCAGCCGCTGCGCCTCGGCCCACTGTTTTCTTTGGGAGTAATAATGCACAGCCAGCCCCAGGATGCGGCTTGACTGCGGCGCCAGCGCCAGCGCCCGGCCGAATTCCCGCTTTGCCAGCGCAAATTGGCCGGCCCCGGCTGCGGCTTGCGCCAGCAGCACATGATCCTGGGCCCGCGGCGACGGCTCCAGTCCGGCGGCGCGGAATTCAGTCAAGGCTTTTCGATACTGATGCTGTTGCAGGGCGATCCGCCCCAGCAAACGCCGGCTCAAAGCCGGGTCGCCGCCCACCGCCGCAAATTGCGCGGCATAGCGCTGCGCTGCGCTCACATTGCCCCTTGCCAGCCACATGCGCGCCAGCAATTGCAGGCAGGCTGCCGATTTCGGCTGTGCGCGCAGTGCCATCTCGACTTCGTGAATGCCGGCTTGGGACATGCCGGTTTCCCAGTAGGCCAGCCCGAGATCATAGCGCGCGGGAGCCGAACCGGGATTCTGGGCCACCAGCTTGCGTAAAATCAACAAGGCGGTGCCGGGCTGCTTCTGGGCCAGCAGCAGCCGCGCGCGGCACAGGCGCGCCGTCAAATTGTCCGGATGCTGCCGCAACAGTGCGGCATCGAGATTTTTGGCCGGCGCCCATTGCCGGGTGCTTATATACAGATCGAGCAGGCGTTCGCTCAGCGGTAGATTGCCCGCATGGCTGTCCAGGCCGGTCCGGTAGGTTTGCATGGCCTCGGATATCATGCCCCGGCTGCGGTAAAACTCACCGGCTGCCAGCGCCGCCCGCGCTGAATGTGGCCGTACTTGCAACATCCGGGATAAGACTCGTTCGGCCGCTTGCGGCTGCGCCGGGACATAGCGCAGCGATGCCAAGGCTAGATACAGCGAAATGGACTGCGGATTTTGTTGCAAGCCTTGGCGCAAGCAGGCTTGAGCGGCGGCCGGATGATGGCGCAGCATATCCAGGCTGGCCAAGTCCCGATAGGCCAGCACGGCATGCGGATTGAGCGTCAGAGCATGGCGCAGGTCGGTGGCCGCGGCCGAACCATGCCGCAGTCCCGCCTCCACCAGGGCCAGGTTGATCCAGGCGTCTGGGTCGTTCGGCCTCAACCGAATCAGCTGCTGGAATTGGCGCAAAGCCTGCCGCGGATGATGGGTGGCGATGGCGACCGCACCCAGCGCCTGGCGAGCGGCGGGATTGCCTTTTTGCACTCTCAGCACCTGACGTGCCGCATGGGCTGCATGGCGATATTCATGGTGCTGCAGAAACAGCTTGGCCAAATCGAGCCGGGCGGGAACGAAATTGGGCTGAATATCCAGGGTTTGGCGCAGCGCGGCATATGCGGCTGGCCATTCCTTTTGCGCCAGTTCCGACTGGGCCAGCGCATCATAGGCCGTGGCGGAACGGGGCTCCAGCTGGATGGCGCGGCGGAACTCGATCGCCGCAGCGCGGTATTTGCCGCGCTTCATATAAGCCTGGCCTTCACGCACCAGATCGCGGGCCGCTCGGCGCGGATGCCGGACACAGCCGGCCAGCAGCACCAGCAACCCCAGCAGCCCCAGGCTCAGGACATAACGAGTAGAAGGTGGTATTCGCATATTCGCCTCGCAACGTTTCAATCTGGAAGAAAGGCACGCAACCGGGGATAGGCGAGCTGGATAAAACGCACCGCGCGTTGCTGCGCCCGAACTCCCCCGGATCGGATCGGGCTGGCGACCCGCACCAGGGCGGCATCGCTGCGATGCTGCGTCAAGCCATCCCAAATCTGGTAAAACTTGCTCCAGTACTCGCTACGCACCACTCGTCCCTGCTGCTGGTACCAATACAGAATCAGGTCGCGTCTGGCGTCGCGGCCGACCAGGTAGTCGTTAACCCGCAGTGTTTGCGCGTCCGGCAGCGCGATCGTCAAAGCGCCGCTGCGAATCGGCTCCCAGCCCGAGCCGGGGAGGCAGTTCTTGGGTGAATGGATGTCGTCGCCAAAACGCTGGCGCGGGTAGTAAGCAACGTAAAATCCCAGCGAACCCAGCTGCGGGCTGAAATATACCCGGTTCAAGTAATCATGCAGCCGAAGGGCGTGCAGTATCCGCGGTTCCAAGGGCAGCTCCACCCCTGTCCAACCGCCCAGATGCAGAGGGAATTGCCGGAGCGGACGGGAGGCGGGCACCACAGGTTCGCGCGTGGCGACGTGCAGCCCCAGCCAGGCGCCCAGCAGCAGCAGTGCGAGTCCATAAATCCGGGCGGTGGGCGGCGAATCATGCATGGCGCGGCTCCCGGCTCGGCAATCTCGCCAACAGGCGTTGCAGGAGCACCATGCCCAGCACCGCGACGACGAAGACTTGCATTCCCGTCAACAGGTGCCACAGACCATGGCTGGCCGCCGCGCCGATCCAATACGTTAACAGTCCGGTCAGGGCGATCCGCAGGCCGTTGCTGATCACTGCCAGCGGAATCATTGCCGCGATCAGCACCCAGCGTCGCCAGATCACCGGCTCCATCAAATAGCCATACCCCGTGGCCAGCGCCAATAAGGCCAGCAGCGAACGGATGCCGCTGCAGGCCGCAATCACGTCCAGCACTGCGGCGGGCAGCACAATGAGATTGCCCTGGCGCAGCACGGGAATCCCGGTCGCGGCCAGCAGCCAGTCGCCGGTACGCGTGGCCAGCGATTGCAGTGGCAATGTCACCTGGTTGTAAATCAGCGTCGGCAAGGGAATCATGAAGCAGAGAAATCCCAGGGGAAATCCCAGGTAGCGCAATCGAACCCGGCCCTGCAGCGTCAATATCAGGCCGGCTAGCATAAGGACCAGCGAGAGCCGGGTCAGCAACAGTTCGGAGCCCAATCGTCCCAGCAGGAGCATTCCCAGGGCCAGCGCGATCCAGGCATAACCGGCGTTGGCAGGCGCCAGCGGCAGCTTCCGCCAGCCTTCGCGCCGGCGCCAGAACAGCCAGCCGCAGAAAATCGGAATGAGAAAGCCGTAGCTGTCGTTGGGATCGTCCCACCATTGTTCAGAT
>JAKATS010000259.1 GCA_021818645.1 Acidobacteriota bacterium
GAATGTGGATGACAATACGGCCACTCCGGGCCGTTACCGCGTGCAGGGCATTCCCACCCTGCTGCTGTTTAAAAATGGCCAGGTCGCCGAACAGATCGTCGGCTACGTTTCTAAAGATTCCTTGAAGAATTCTCTCAGCGCTCACATCTAATTGCCGGGTATTCGGGATAGGGCGGCAGGCTGCGGCCTGCCCGCGCGGGGGTGTGAATCCTCACGAATGATCAATGAAAAAAGACCCAACCAATTCACATGATGGCGCCTGCGTCGCCGTGGTCGGCGCGCAATGGGGCGACGAAGGCAAGGGTAAGGTGGTGGACCTGCTGGCGTCCCATTTCCAGTGGATCGCCCGTTATCAGGGTGGGCACAACGCCGGCCACACCGTCATTGCCGAAGGCCGCAAACTGATTCTGCAGTTGATTCCCTGCGGCATTCTTGCTCCCGGCGCGCGGGCCGTCATCGGCAACGGCGTGGTGGTGGATCCCGAAGCCCTGACCCGGGAAATGAGTCTGCTGGAAGCCGCCGGCGTCCCCCTGGCTGGCCGCCTGTTCATTTCGCAGCGCGCCCATGTCATTCTGCCGTATCACCGCATGATTGAGCTGGCGGCGGAAAACGCTCCCGGCCGGGTGAAAATCGGCACCACGTCCCGCGGCATCGGCCCCTGCTATGAGGACAAAATGGGCCGCCGCGGGCTGCGCATTGTGGACTTGTATGACCGCGATCTGCTGCGCGCCCACATCGAAAACGCGGTGCGCGAAAAAAATGCCATCGCCGCCGCGCTCTATGGCGGCGCGCCGCTTGATGCCGGGCGGATGTTCGAAACCTATGTCGAATACAGCGAGCTCATCCGGCCGCACATCGCCGATGCCTGTGCCTTGCTGAATCAGGCCGCCGACGCCGGCGAAAGCATCCTGCTCGAAGGCGCCCAGGGTACCTTGCTCGATATTGATCACGGCACCTATCCCTTTGTCACCTCCTCCAGCACCACGGCCGGCGGCGCCTGCATCGGCACCGGTCTGGCGCCCACCCGGCTGACCGCGGCCCTGGGCGTGACCAAAGCCTACGCCACTCGCGTCGGGGGCGGTCCTTTTCCCAGTGAGCTGAACGACGCTGCGGCCGAGCATCTCCGCCAGCGGGGCAGGGAATTCGGCAGTGTCACCGGCCGCCCGCGCCGCGTCGGCTGGCTCGATCTGCCGCTGCTGCGCTACGCCGTGGAAATTAATGGCGTATCCTCGCTGATCGTCACCAAGCTGGATATTCTGGATGGCCTCGATCGGGTGCCGGTCTGCGTGGGCTACCGGCTCGATGGCAAGCCCTGCGACCATATCCCCTACACCGTGGCCGAGTTCGAACGCATCGAGCCGGTCTATGAAACCCTGCCCGGCTGGCAGACCAGCACCGAAGGCCTGACCCGGTATGCGGACTTGCCCTCCGCTGCCAGAAATTATCTCGACTTTGTCGCTGGCTGGCTGGGCGTGGAAATCGGCATGATCTCCACCGGTCCGGAGCGCAATCAGACCATCATGGTTCCCGAAAGCCGGCTCAGCTCTCTGCTGCCCCGCCCCGCGGCCGTGACCGTCTGAACCGGTTTATATTCGGAGGATGTGAAGAATTTCGATCCGCGCCGGGCGGCGCACCAAAAATTGTGCCGCCTTTGAAAACACGTGAAAATCGCACTGGCGCAAATCAACCCCACCGTCGGCGCCCTGCGCGCTAACGCGGAAATCATCGCCGCTCAGGCGCGCGCGGCCGCGGCCGCCGGCTGCGATCTGGCCGTCTTTCCCGAACTCGCCATCTGCGGCTACCCGCCCCGCGATCTGGCCGAAAAACCTGATTTTGTCGCCGGCTGCCGCCACTGGCTGGCCTGGGCTTCGCGCCAGGCGCCCGGGATCACCCTTCTGTCTGGCTGTCTGATTCCCGCCTCCGTGCGCACCGGCAAGCGTGTGCACAATGCCGCGCTGGGTCTGCAAAACGGCGTCGAGGTCTTCACCCAGGCAAAAATGCTTTTGCCCACCTACGATGTCTTTGACGACGCCCGCAACTTTGCTCCCGCAGAATCGCAGGCCCTCTGGCATTGGCGCGGGCGCCGGCTGGCGGTCACCATTTGCGAAGACGCCTGGAATGATAAAAATTACTGGCCCCGCCGCAACGCCCGCCTGCTCTACGCCCGCGATCCGGTGGCCGAGCAGATGGCTGCGGGCGCGGAATTGCTGTTGAACCTTTCCGCCTCGCCTTTCACCCGCGGCAAACTGGAGCTGCGTGAAATGCTGGCCGCCATCGCCGAGGCTTACCGGGTGCCGGTTTTATTCTGCAACCAGATCGGCGGCAACGATCAGTTGATTTTCGACGGCACCTCGCTGGTCTTCGGCCCGGGCGGCGAACTCTGGCTGCAGGCGCGCAGCTTCCAGCCCGATCTGTTGATCGTGGATTTGGACTCCGGCGCCCGCGCTCATGAATCCCTCCGCGCTTCCGCCGATCCCGTGTCCGCCATGCGCCAGGCCCTGGTGCTGGGCTTGCGGGACTACGTCCACAAATGCGGCTTTCGTTCCGGGGTGGTCGGCTTGAGCGGAGGCATTGACTCGGCCGTCACCGCCGCGCTGGCCGTCGAAGCCCTGGGCGCCGCCCAGGTCGTCGGTCTGGCCCTGCCCAGCCGCTATTCTTCACCCGGCAGTCTGGCCGATGCTCGGGCGCTGGCCTGCAATCTTGGCATCGAACTGCGCGAAATCAGCATCGAGCCTGGTTTTGAAGCTGCGCTCGCGGCCCTTGCCCCCGCCTGGCAAACCCTGCCTCATCAGGATCCCAAAGGCTTGACCGAGCAGAACCTGCAATCCCGCCTGCGTGGCTTGCATTTAATGGCGGTGTCCAACCACACCGGGGCCATGGTGCTGTCAACCGGCAATAAAAGCGAGCTTGCCACCGGCTATTGCACCCTTTATGGAGACATGGCGGGAGGTCTGGCGGTCCTGGGCGATGTCTTGAAAACCCAGGTTTACGCGCTGGCCCGGCATATCAACCAGGCGCGCGAAATCATCCCCGCCGGCACCCTCGACAAGCCCCCTTCGGCCGAACTGCGCCCTGACCAGACCGATCAGGACGATTTGCCTCCTTACGAAGTTGTGGATGCCGTCATTGCCGGTTATGTGGAAGACTATAAGACAGGCGAGCAGATCGCGCGTGAGCTGCATCTGCCCTTGAATCAGGTGCGGGATTTGATCCGGCGCATTGACCGCAGCGAATACAAGCGCCAGCAGGCGGCGCCGAGCCTCAAGATTTCGCCCAAGGCGTTTGGCATGGGCCGGCGGTTTCCCATCGCCCAGCAATATGAGGAAACCGTGGCGCTCGCGGCCGTGGAAACCGGCGCGGCGACGGATGCCGGGAAGGTGGAAGCATGAAAAAATTTTTTCTCTCTTGTTTGACTCTGGCGCTGCTCATTCCGGTTTCGGCCGCGGCCCGGCCAGCGCTGCGCATTCCCATGGCCAGCCCGGCCGTCATCCGCCGCCGGCTGGTGGCGTTTTTGAATCGTACCCTCGGCTGGCAAGGCTTCAATTCCGTCACCGTCCTGCACATTGCCCGGCCCGACCGCAGCGGGTTGCGCAAGGTCACGGTGCTCTTCACCAAAGGGAAACAGAAAGCGAAGCAGTCCTATTGGGTGACCGCCGATGGCCACGAGATTGTGGACAACGCCCCGCAAAATCTGGCCGCCGATCCCTGGGCGGCAATCCGCGCCAAACTGCAGTTGCAGGGCGCTCCCAGCGAAGGCCCCGCCAACGCGCCCGTTACCCTGGTCGAGTTCAGCGATCTGGAATGCCCGTTCTGCAAGGAAGCTAATCAGGTCATCAATCAGGTGCGGGCCGAATTGCCCGGCGCCATGCGGGTGGTCTTCAAGTATTATCCTTTGACCAACATCCATCCCTGGGCCATGGCCGCCGCCAAAGCCGCGGTCTGCGTTGCGGCGCAAAAATCCGACCACTTCTGGCCCTTTGAACAGATGGTCTTCAATCATCAGGACAAGCTCGATCAGTTGCCGCTGGCGCGCGTGCCCTCGCGCCTGCGCGATTTCGCGCTCGAATCGGGCACCCAGCCCGGCCCCTACGATGCCTGCCTGAATTCCCCTTCCACCTTGGCTGCCATCCAGGCCTCCATCCGCAATGGCAAGCTTGTGGGTGTAAATTCCACGCCCACTTTATACATTGACGGCCGCGAAATTGCCGGCGTCATTCCTGCCAATACCTTGAAAGACCTGGTCCAATACGAAGCCAAAATGGCGCCCCTGGACGATCATTCGCATAAATCCTTCGCCCTCGGCGCCATCAAGGGAAAACAGTGCGGTAAATGCGGCGTACTGCCTCCCTTGCCGAAAAAACATTAAACCCTCATAGCCGGAGTGAACTCAAAAATATCGGACTCTTCACCGGTCAGCGGCGCGTCTTTGCGCCGCGCATTTCATTTCCGGCGCATCTCTTAGTATCCTCGTTGCATGCCCCCGATCCCCGATGTCCCGGGCCAGGCCTGGCTGAGCCGCGCCCGATTGATCTTTCTGGGCTTGCTGGGCGCGGTCCAGGTCGCGCTCACCGCGCCCTATCTCTTGTATGGCGGCGGAGATCGCGGCTTCTGGCAGATCTGGTTTACCTGGCTGGGGCTGGCGGTGATCGAATGGTTATGGCGGCATGCCCGTCCGGTCCGCCAGCTTTCCATTCTGGCTGAGCTGGCCACCGATGCCCTCCTGCTCGGCGGTCTGGTGGCCGCCACCGGCGGCCCGGATAGCGTCTATACCCTGTTTTACGCCCTGCTGGTCATCGCTTCCGCCCTGGTGCTGGAGCGCCGCAATATTTACCTGCTGGCTGTGTGCTGCGCGGCTTCGCTCGCGCTGGCGATTGGCTTGGGCTGGCGTGGCTGGCTGCCCGGTTCATGGCCGCGCCCGGTAAGCAGCCATGCCGCGCTGCTTGGGCTCATCCTCAGCATGATCGCACTGGCGGTCACCGCATATCTCGCCAGCCGCATGGGTGCGCAGTTGGCTGCGACGGGCGAACTGCTGCGCCGCCAGGAACAGATCACCGCGTCGCTGCGCGCTTTGAATCGCAACGTCATGCGCTCGGTGACCGGCGGCCTGATCAGCAGCGATCTCGACGGGCGCATCTATTACGCTAACCCCGCCGCCGAACAGATTCTGAGCCGGCCGATAGATGCCGGCGGCCGCACGATGATTCACGAGGTTCTGGGGCAGGAAATCGCCCAGGCGCCGCTGAGCCAGCGCTTGGAATTCCCCTTTCGCCAGGCTTCCGGTGAAACCCGCCTGCTGGGCCTGACCGTCACTCCCTTGCTCGAAGAGGGCCAGACCGTGGGCCGGGTTTACAGCTTTCAGGACCTGACCGTATTGCGCCGCGAGGAACGGGAAAGCCGCGCCCGCGACCGCATGAGCGCGATGGGCCGCATGGCCACCGGCCTGGCCCATGAAATCCGCAATCCCCTGGCGTCGCTGGCCGGCTCGGTGCAGTTGCTGGCCCGCTTCGCCCCGCTCGATGCCGAGCAAAAGCAGTTGGCGGAGGTCATTCTCAAGGAAAGCCAGCGCCTGCATCGCGTCGTCAGCGATTTCCTCGCCTACGCCCGCGACCGCGACATTCGCCGCCGGCGCCTCGATCTGGGCGCCTTGCTGCGCGAGCTGCTGCAATTGGCGGCGCACCGCGCCGGCCCCGTCCCGGCGCCGGAAATTGCCGCCGATCTGGGCGCCGCGCCGATCTGGATTCTGGGCGATGACGACATGCTGCGTCAGGTCTTCTGGAATCTGATCGAAAATGCCGCCCGCGCCATGCCCCAGGGTGGCTGTTTGGAGGTTTCGGCCCGGCCTTCGGCCGCCGGCATCCGGCTGGAATTTCGCGACCATGGCTGCGGCCTGCGCCCGGGGACGGAAGAAACCATCTTCGAGCCTTTCCATTCCGAATTTCCCGGCGGCACCGGCCTCGGCCTGGCGACTGCCTATGCCATCGTGGAAGCACACGGCGGCAAAATCTGGGCCGAATCCCCGCCTGGCGGCGGCGCCAGTTTCGTGCTGCATCTCCCCCTCGCCGATTCTGCCGCGCTCGCATTGTCGGCGGCGGGAAATTGAAACGGGTCGTCGTTGCCCGCTCGAACGGCATACAATAACTCTGCCGGTATCGGCAATCGCGTTTATGGCTTCTCTCCTGATTGTGGATGACGAAACCGCGCTGACCACTACGCTCGGTATCGCCCTGCGTAAAGACGGTCATCAGGTCGAATGCGCCTCCAGCCTCGAAGCCGCCGTCCCCATGCTCGCAGCCGGCCAGTTTGATATCGTGCTTTCCGATATCCGCCTGCGCAGCGGCGAAGAAGGGCTGGAACTGCAGCGCATTTTTCGCGACTCCGGCAGCGATGGGTCGTTCATCTTAATGACCGGCCATGGCGACGCCAGCGCCATCCAGTCGGCCCGCATTGGCGGCGCCTCCGGCTATCTGACCAAAGGCCCGGAGCTGGTGGATCAGGTCCGCCAGGCCGTCGCCTCCGAGTTGGAAAAGCAGGCCATCCGCCGCGAAAATCGCGGCCTGCGCCGGCAGCTGGCCCGCCAGGATCCGATGGCCGAACTGATGGGTTCCAGCCCGCAGCTGGAGCGCATCAAGGAATGCATTCGCAATATCGCCGGCACCGAAAGCACGGTCATGATCCGGGGTGAAAGCGGCACCGGCAAGGAGCTGGCGGCGCGCGCCATCCACGCTCTCTCGCCCCGCCGCGAGCATCCCTTCATCGGCCTCAACTGTGGCGCGCTGCCCGAAGCGCTGCTGGAAAGCGAATTGTTCGGCACCATGAAAGGCGCCTATACCGGCGCCCATGCCAATCGCCGCGGGCTGTTTGAAACCGCATCCCAGGGCACCTTGTTTCTCGATGAAATCGGCGATATG
>JAKATS010000023.1 GCA_021818645.1 Acidobacteriota bacterium
GCTCGCCGGCCCGGTCTGCCGCACCAGCATCAACTGCGTAAAGCGCAGCCGCCGTGAGCCTGGGTATTGCGCCCAGCCCGCCTGCAAACGCGGCTGTAAGGCCAGAATCTCTTCGGGCGCTTGATCATAGGCCAGCGTGAGATGGGGGTGGAAGGGAAACCGTTCGGGATGGGGATTTTCGGTCGCTTTGAGCAGAGCGCGGCGAAAATGATCCAGCCCCGCCAGCCCCGCAACCACGTCGAGATAGAGCACCGGCGAGAGCGGCAGAAAGTTCCGCACTTCGCCTAATTCCAATTCCAGCGGCAAGAAATCCGGCGCCCGCTGGCACAGACGGCGCAGCAGCTCATCATCGGGCAGCACCGGGGGCCGCCCCGGCATAAAAGTGATATGCGGCCGGCGCGTCGGAATCGCGGGCATATGAGCCCGCACCAGGTCGGCGATATAACGCCCGGCTTCGCCCTGTAAATATCCGACGATGGCCACATCATCCAGCATGGCGGTGAGTCTAAACCGTTTCTTTCAAAACCTGCCGCAGCAGCCACAACGCGGAAAAAACCGCCGCCTGGCGCACCCGTTCCCGCTCGCCGTGAAATCTGCGTAACCGAATTTCCAGAGCTTCATCCGGTCCGGCACAGCCGATCCAGACCGTGCCCACCGGCTTTTCCGGACTGCCTCCGCCCGGGCCGGCCACGCCCGTAATCGCCAGTCCCCAATCCGATTGATTCAACCGACGAACTCCGCGGGCCATGGCGCGGACGCAAGCTTCACTAACCGCGCCATCGCGTTCGAGTATTTCTTTTTCAACCCCCAGCATCTCCTGCTTGACTGCGTTGGTGTAAGCGATCATGCCGCCGTTAAAAACCCGAGAGGCGCCCGGGACGCGGGTCAGCCGTTCCCCTGTCATGCCGCCGGTGCAGCTTTCCGCCACGGCCAGGGTCTGTCCGCGCCCAGCCAAAGCGGAAACCACCACCGATTCCAGGCTTTCGCCCTGTGCGCTGACCAGATGTCCCGCCAGTTCGGAGGCCAGCCGGTCCGCCAATTCCCCAACCTGCGCCGCCCGGCCCGGCACATCCGGCGCGCGCAGGTGCAGTTCAATTTCGCCTGGCTGAGCGGTCAGAATCGTAGTGGTGATCGCCGGATATTGGGTATAGATGGGCGCGGCAGCTTCATCCACGCGCGACTCGCCCAGCTCGCCAATCCGCAGGGTGCGATGCAGCCAGCCCACGGCGCTGGCGCGTTTCCTGAGCCGCGGCAGAACATGTTCCCGCCACATCGGCTGCAGCTCTCGCGGCGGTCCGGGCAAGAGCACCAGCACCCGGCCCTCCCCTTCCCAATACTGTCCCGGCGCGGTGCCCAGCGGGTTGGGCAAGGCCGTCGCCCCGGTAAGGATTTCCGCCTGCCGCAGATTGCGCTCGGGCATCGGCGTTTGCCGGCCGGCGAACCAGGCGCGAATGATGGCTTCCTGCTCAGGGTCGCGGGCCAGGGAAATGCCCAGCGCCAGCGCCGCGGCCGGCCGGGTGACATCATCTTCGGTCGGCCCCAGCCCGCCGGTGACCAGCACCAGGCGATTTTCCTGCAGACCGCGCACCATGGCCCGCGCCAGGCGCTCGCGTTCATCTCCGACAATCGTTTTGCGCACCACTTCGATGCCCAACTCGTTCAACCCGCTGGTGAGATATAAGGAATTGGTGTCAGCGCGAAACGGCGTCAGCAACTCCGCGCCGGCGGCAATGATTTCCGCCGTGGTCATTGGCGATGGAGGGTTGGATGAGCGCGTGTCTTTTGCTCGCGATGCGTCAGCGGTAAAAGGTTCAAGGCTGGGATTCATCATCGCCGAAGTAAACAGGCCGGAATCAGGAGCGGTACAAGAGCCAGCCGGGCGTGTCCCAGGGCAAATGAAACAAGCCGCCGTGGGTAGCCAGGATCAGCGCCGGACCGGCGGTAAAGGCCAGTCCCACCAGGCCGCTGCCGCTGACCGCCCAATCCACCTGACACTCGGGCGTGATGCGCAGAATCCCGCGCCGCCCCCGCCAGGCGGCGGCAATCAGCAGGTTGCCGTGAATATCAAAGGCCATGCCCTGAGGGCGCCCCAGGCCTTGAATAAACACCTCGACCTCGCCCTGTGGACGGATACGGTAGATTGCATCGCTGCTGGTGGTCGTGGGGCCGCTCACATAAAGATCCCCTTCCGGATTGAAGGCCAGATGATAGGCCGCCACGCTCGGTTCCAGCGTGGCGAAAACAAAAATCCTGCGCTGGCGGTCTATTTTGAAGATCGTGCCGCTGCGATCGCCGACATATAAATTCCCCGCCGGATCAAACGCCAGGCCGGTGGCCAGGCCCATCCCCTCGGCAAAAACTTCCGCCCGCCCCTCGGCGTCCACTTGATAGACGGTGCCGTTATAACGGCTGCTGACGTAGAGCTGATTTTTCTTGTCAAAAGCCAGACCGGAAGGATTGACAATCGCGTTGCCCAGCGGGACGGCGCAAAACCCGGTATCCAGCCGAAACAGGCTGACCGGAACGGTTTGTCCCCGGCTTCCGCTGAATGTGGTATAGATCATGCCGTTCTGGTCAATGGCGGGATTGCCGATGGGGTGCAGATCTTCGGCGATCTGGCCCGCCACTTCCAGATAGGGCCCGCTCACGGCCTGCGGCGTGCCTGGATTTAGTTCCAGTTCCCCTGAAACCGCCCCCTCGGGCACCCGAGCCAGCAAATATTGAACGCCGCCTGAGATCAGATGCGTCGCCGTACCGCCGCAGGTTAACACCGGAAGAACCTCATCCGTGGTCAGCAGACGTTCGCCGCTGATTCGAATATCTCCGCCGGGAAGCGCGGCGCGCGGAGACAGGGCATCCATTTTCGGCGCGGATGCAGCGCCGCGGGCCAGACGCGGCATAAAAAACCATCAACCCCTGCAATTCCACTATACCGTACCGCCATGCCGGACCGGGGGCCCGGCTCGCGCAGCCAGCACTGTGGTGAACGATAGGGTGAGCGAAAGAAAATCCATATGCGTTTGGCCAAACGAATACAATGCGGCGGGAGGAAACAGGTCCTATGCCGCGGAGGTAAAAGTTGTGTATGATTCGGCATGGCCGTTTTTTTCGTGTGGAGGAGTTCATTGATGCAAGGCAGGCGCTCATGACCCGCGAAGAATTCGAATCCATTGCCCTGCACCGGCTGCAAACCCTTTACCCGCGCGCCCGATTTTTAAAAGCCGGCCAGCTCGAAATCGCCATCCTGCGCACCCCTTCCGGCCGGCCTTCGGCTCATCGCCTGCGCCTGGCCCGCGCCTGGGCGGCATTTTGCCAGCACGGCGAACGTTTCGATCTCGACGGTTATTTGTCGCGCGTGGTGGGCACGGTGGAACATAAACTTCCCGCCGACTGGGCGGCCGCCCGGGCCACAATTCTGCCTAAACTCGCGCTCGCGGACCCTTTGAGCAAACAGTCGCCTGATGCCTTGTTCTACCCTCTGGCCGGCGAGTTGGGCTACACCCTGTGCGGAGAAAATGCCGAATTAAACATCAACCGCGAGCAGCTTGAACGTTGGGAAGTGGCGGAAGAGTGCGTGCTCGCCGCCGCCATCGATAATCTCCAGAAAATCTGGCAGCGGGCTTCCATCGTGGCCTGGACGGTGCAGGATCACGTCCGCGCTTTTCATATTGAGCTGCGCCATGTCCAGAAAGCCTCACTGATCCTGCTGCCGCAATTTTACGAACAGGCAGCCGAAATTCTGGGCTGTGAAGCGCTCTGGGCCGCGGTTCCCAACCGCCAGTTTCTGGTCGCCTTCGCCGCCGACGATCAGGACTTCCGCCAGACTCTCGAACCCATTCTGCGCAAGGAATGGGATGGCGGCGTACCGCTCACCCGCTCGCTGATCCGCATTGAAGACGGCGAATTCAGCCTGGAAGATTGAACGATTTTCCTGGAGATTTACAGCCAGGGGACGCAATCATTCCAGCACTAACAGAAGTCATTGCGCAAATGTTTTAAATTGGCTTCTGATTCCCTATGATGATCGAATGCAGGAAACGCATTCGCACCCCCTCTGCCCTGTCTGCACAGCAACTCAAAATTTCCCGGCCCGGCTGCAGCAATTGGAAGCCGCGATTGCGGCCGAACGCAGGCGTAACTGGCGCTGGCGTCTGGCTGCGGGCGCAGCCCTGCTGACGCTGGGACTGGCGGGCTGGGCGCATCCCCGGCGGCCCGCAGCCTCATCCCGTCTCCCGCGGCCCGCCGGCCGGGTAATCACCGCGCGCGCATTTGTCGTTCTCGATCCCGCCGGGAGGGTGCGGGCGCGGCTGGGCATGAATCCGCGCAGCGGCAATTGTTATCTGCGTCTCTATAGCCCGCACGGCAAGCTGATGGCCGAAGTCGCCGACTGGCCCGGACTGGGGCCGGCCCTGCGCCTGCTCGACGTGCATCGCACGCCGCGGGTGGATTTGTCATACCTGCAAGGCGTCGGCTCTTCACTGGAAATGTTCGATCCGCGCGGCAAATTCCGCGTCAGTTTGCGCGAGCAAGGCGATAATCTGGCTTCCCTTCAGTTGCGCGATGGTGCGGGGCGGGCGTTGTTAGCTGGTAATATCACGGCGCATCTGTCCCCGACCGGCCCCGCGCACCATTTGCCCACAGACTCACTGCTGCTCTATGGCGCACACGGCCGCCTGCGCTGGCAAGCGCCCTAGCATTTGATTTATGAAAAAGATTTTTACATTTGCCATATGGCCAGCGGCAGAATTTCCGAAAGAAAAAGGGGAAGCATGCCGGGCATGCTTCCCCTTGGGTTAAGGTTAAGGTTTTCAGGAAATTAGAAGATGTACTTCAACTCAATTTCCATGACTCGATTGCCGTTCTTCTGGGTCAGGTAGCCGGCCGCCGCACCGCCCACCCGGGTGGGTGTGCTGTTCACCGGGGCCTGACCATAGCCCGCGAAGTTTACTCCGGTATCGAGTCCAGATGGGGTCCAGTATGGGTGATTCAGGAAGTTGTAGCCTTCGATGCGGAGCTGAATCTTCTGTGATTCACTCTTGCCGAGGGCGAAGTTCTTAAACACACCCAGATCGTTGCTCATGAACGATGGACCGTGAATGTACGGCATCTGGTATTCCCCATTATGTCCCGGCGACGGGGCCTGGAAGCAGGCCGCATTGTAGTACTGGTTCGGCTTCAAGGCCGCGGTGGGGTTGCAGACCACGAAGACGTGGACCGTTCCTCCCGGATCGCCGTTGATGAAGTCCGAGCTGAAGTTGACGCCGCCGGTGCTGCCCGGCCCGAAGGTCATCGGCCCACCGCTGCTGACGCTGCTGATGCCGCTGAACTGCCAGCCATTCAGGAACCCGTCGGCGATGGCGTTGCCGCCAAACCACTGCGTCCCCCAGTTGGGCAGCAGGAAGCTGTAGGTTACGTTGAAGACCTGGCTGCGGTCATACGGCAACGGACCGTAGCTGCGCCCGCGGTAGTTGTACGGATCCACCACGTTCCCGTTGGAGTTGAAGATACCCGACACACCCAATGCCTTGCTGAAGGTATAGGATGCCGCGTAGCTCAACCGTCCGGTGGTACGGGTTGCGGTGATCTGCAGTGAGTTGTAGTTCTGGTTCAGGCTATGGGTGTTATAAGTGATGCCCTGGTAGTTCTGGAACGGAGCCCACCATGCATCGGTTGCACTGCTGCAACCTAAACTGGATGGGGCATTGGGCGCATTGCAATCCTGCCGGTATGTAAATTCCGCACCTTGCGGAATGCGGTTGTAGTCAACCCCGCCATTTCCGGTTCCACCCGGCGTGTCCTGATGGAAGCTGGAGTTTCCGACATAAGAGACTTCCAGCACCGTCTGGAATCCGATCCGCTGCGAAATCGTGAAGCTATACGATTCCGTCATCGGAATTTTGTTATTGGTCGGATCAAGTACTGTGAGTCCCACCGCGCCCAGACCGGGTATATTGGCCGGATTGTTGGCTTGCAGCAACGTATGGACATTGCCCGGAGCGCTGTTCAACAAATAAGGTGGATTTTGAATAGAACCGAAGAAGAAGTTGCCTTCATCCCGGTAGTAGTTCATGCCGAACCCGCCGCGAATCACGGTGTTGCCGGTGCCAAAAAGATCATAGGCAAAGCCGAAATTCGGAGCAAAAACCACGCCCGGATTGGGGAAACCGCCCCAGGGAGTGTTGGGATTCAAGGCATGGGAAGAAAGCCCGGTCAGGCTCGAGTACCCATAGGCCGGATTCCCGCCTGTGGCATTCTGCATGCTACTGGCCGGTGTTGTTCCAGGGTAATAGCAGCCTGCCAGTCCCGGATTATAGCAGGTCGGGCCTTTATAGTTGGGTCCGCTGAATGTGGATTCGCGCCCGCCGGATTCGGCCATGAACGGCATATAATCCGCTCGTACGCCATAGTTCAAGGTCAACTGTGGCGTTGCTTTCCAGCTATCCTGGGCATAACCTTCCAGATTGTTGTAATAGGTGTACCCGGTCAAAGTTGTATTGGATTGATTCCAAGCCCCAACCGTACCGATCAACAGATCGCCATAAGCGTTGTTGGTGTCGGCCGGATCCCAGCCGCAGGCATCGCAACCGCCCCAGCCGATCTGGGCCGTTCCACGCGAGTCTCCCACCGGCTGCGTATT
>JAKATS010000323.1 GCA_021818645.1 Acidobacteriota bacterium
CAGGCCCGGGTGCGGCGGATTCAGGAATATATCCGGGCCGGCGATGCCTTTCAGGTCGTGTTGTCGCAGCGTCAGGATGTGCGCACCCGGCTGCCCGCCATCCAGATTTACCGCGCTCTGCGCAGCATCAATCCTTCGCCTTATATGTTCCTGCTGCGCATGGGCGAAATGCAGGCCGCCGGCGCATCGCCGGAAATGCTGGTCAATCTGCGGGGCGACGCCATTACCTACCGTCCCATCGCCGGCTCGGCGCCGCGGGGCGCTACACCCGCCGAGGATGAACGGCTGACTCGCGCCATGCTGGAAGATCCCAAAGAGCGGGCCGAACATATCATGCTGGTGGATTTAGGCCGCAATGATGTGGGCCGAGTGGCGCAGTATGGATCGGTGCGGGTTTCACATCTGCTGGAAGTGGAAAAGTACTCACATGTGCAACACCTGGTGAGCACCGTCGAGGGCCGTCTGCGGCCTGGGCGGGATGTTTTCGATCTGCTGGCCAGTTGTTTTCCTGCCGGCACGCTCTCGGGCGCGCCCAAGGTGCGGGCCATGCAGATTATTGACGAGCTTGAACCCACGCGCCGCGGGCTGTATGCCGGCTCGGTGATGTATCTGGACTTCTCGGGTAACCTGAATTCATGCATTGCGATTCGCACCGTAGTCCTCAAAAACGGCTGGGCGCATCTGCAGGCGGGCGCGGGAATTGTGGCTGACTCACGGCCGGCGCGCGAACATCAGGAATGCCTGAACAAAATGCAGGCGGTGGTCAGGGCGCTGGAACTGGCCGGCCGGGGACTTTAAATCATGATTTTTGTGCTCGACAACTACGACTCGTTCACCTATAACCTGGTGCAATACATCGGGGAATTGGGGCATTCGGTCGAGGTGCGGCGCAATGATCAGACTTCGATCCAGGAAATTCGCGGTTTGCGGCCGCAGGCGATCGTGATCTCGCCCGGTCCCTGCACGCCCAATGAAGCCGGATTGAGTCTGGCAGTCGTGACCGAACTGGGCAGGGAAATACCGCTGCTGGGCGTGTGCCTGGGGCATCAAAGCATAGGCCAGGCCCTGGGTGGCGAAATCGTGCGCGCAACGCGCGTGATGCATGGCAAAACCAGCCTGATCCACCATGACGGGCGCACCATTTTCAGCGGCTTGCCGCAACCGTTTCCGGCCACGCGGTATCACTCGCTGGTAATCGCGCCAGCTCGGGTGCCCGATTGCCTGGAAATCAGCGCCCATAGCGATGATGGCGTCATTATGGCGGTGCGGCACCGCGCCTGGCCGGTGGAAGGGGTGCAATTCCACCCCGAAAGCGTGCTGACCGATGCCGGTAAATCGCTGCTGGCCAATTTTTTCGCGCATTACGGCGCGCGCCCGAAAACGTCAGTGGCCACCAGCAGGACGCGGCGGCCAGCCCATCATGGCCTGACTACAGTGAATAAAGTTGAAGCAAAGCGAGAGCGAGACAACCGGAATGTACACGGAGCTACATGAAGTTTGCCGAGCGACGCAACGCCCGGGTCCCAACGTAGTGGGGTGAAGCGCAGCCATGCGGCGCTGATTGTTTAGCATGTTCAAAATGAATGACGATGCCTGAACGTGACTATCAACCGGATCAGTTTGAACCGCGCTGGGCCGAGCGCTGGGCCCAGGCGGAGCCCTCCGCGCCGGAGGGGCAAAAGCAAAAATATTACGTCCTGGAAATGCTGCCCTATCCTTCGGGTGCGCTGCATATGGGGCACGTGCGCAATTACGCCATCGGCGACGCAGTGGCGCGCCAGCTGCGCATGCGCGGCTATGACGTGCTGCACCCGATGGGCTGGGATGCCTTTGGTCTGCCCGCCGAAAATGCCGCCATTAAAAACCGGCGTCATCCCCGCGAATGGACGCTGGCGAATATCGCGCATATGCGGGAACAAGCGCGGCGTTTTGGCTTCAGCTATGACTGGGCGCGGGAAGTCACCACCTGCCTGCCCGAATATTACCGCTGGAACCAGTGGTTGTTTTTGAAGTTTTATGAGCGTGGCTGGGCGTATCGCAAGCGCGGCTGGGTGAACTGGTGTCCGCAGTGCGCCACGGTGCTGGCCAACGAACAGGTGGCCGGCGGGGTCTGCTGGCGCCATGAAGATACGCCGGTTGAATCGCGCGAACTGGAACAGTGGTATTTCAAAATCACCGATTTTGCGGGCGAGCTCCTGCGCGATCTAGAGCAGCTGGGCGGCTGGCCAGAACGCGTGCGGGCAATGCAACGCAACTGGATCGGCGAAAGCTACGGTGCGGAAGTCGAATATCAATTGCAGCCGCCGGGGCAGGGAAGCCGGCCCGCTCCGGTTTCCGCCTCCGCGCCTGTTTCACTCAAAATATTTACCACCCGGATCGACACCATTTTTGGCGTCTCGGCACTGGTGCTGGCACCCCGGCATCCGGCGCTGGCGGGAATGCTCGCGGCCCCGGAATTGGCCCGTGCCCATGCGCTGCAGCCGGAACGCGGAGCGGCGCCTCTGGGCACGGAAGCGGAAAAAGAAGGATTCTTCACCGGATGGCACGCCATCAACCCGTTTACGGGCCGGCCGATTCCGGTCTGGACCGCGAATTTTGTACTCATGGATTATGGTACGGGAGCGATCATGGCGGTGCCCGCGCACGATGAACGCGACTTTGATTTTTGCCGCAAATATGGTCTGCCGATTCCCGTCGTGATTCGGCCTTCTCAGCCGGATGCTCCGGTACCTGCGGATGCGGCCTTTACAGAAGATGGCGTGCTGGTTAACTCAGGCGAGTTCAGCGGCCTGGACAGCGCGGAGGCGCGCAAACGCATGGCGGCTTGGATTGAGGCGCGCCGGCAGGGCCGTGCAACCATCACCTATCGCTTGCAGGATTGGGGCGTATCCCGCCAGCGATATTGGGGTACGCCGATTCCATTTATATATTGTCCGGATTGCGGGCTGGTCCCGGTTCCACAGGACCAGCTGCCGGTGCAGCTGCCCGAGAATGTACCGATCTCGGCGCAGGGCGTGGCTAATCTGGCCGGCATCCCGGAGTTTGTCGAAACTACCTGCCCGCGCTGCCAAAAACCGGCCCGGCGCGAGACCGATACCATGGACACCTTTGTGGATTCGTCCTGGTATTTTTACCGTTATCTCAGCCCGCATAACGATGGTGCGCCTTTCGATGCCGCGGAAGCCCGGCGCTGGATGCCGGTAGATCAGTACATCGGCGGGATCGAGCATGCCATTCTGCATCTGATTTATGCCCGTTTTTTTACCAAGGCGATGCGCGACCTCGGCCTGTGCAACGTGCCGGAACCGTTCCTGCGCCTGTTCACGCAGGGCATGATCACGCGGCATGGCGCCAAAATGTCGAAGTCGAAGGGCAATGTGGTGGACCCGGCCGATTTGATTGCCCGTTATGGCGCCGATGCCACGCGAGCCTATGTCCTTTTTGCCGCCCCGCCCGAAAGGGATTTTGACTGGAACGATCAGGGCGTGGAAGGCTTATACCGGTTTTTGGGGCGGGTGTATCGGTTGGCGCAACGGCATGAGATGGATGCATCATTGCTGCCGACGGATTTTGCGCCGCAAAATTCCGAATGGCAGCTATTGCGCAAGACTCATCAGACCCTGGCGCGCATCAGCCAGGAATTTGAAAGCCGCTGGCATTTTAACACCTGTCTGGCGGCGATCATGGAACTGGTGAATGTCTTTTACGAACTGGAGCCGGAAGCCGGGAAAGGCATTCGGCCCGCAGTATGGCGGGACTGCCTGCGGATCCTGGTGCTGATGCTGGCTCCTTTTGCGCCCTTTGTGTGCGCTGAAATCTGGCAAGCCTGGGGATTGCGGGATACACCCGCGGCCCAGACCTGGCCGCGGGCGAATCCGTCCTGGACGGCGGAAGATGAAGTCGAAATTGTGATTCAAATCAACGGCAAAGTGCGTACGCACCTGCGCGTGCGGGCCAGCAGTGATGCGGCGGAGCTGGAACGCTGGGCGCTCGGTTTGCCCGCCGTACAAACTGCCTTGGCCGGCCGCTCGCCGGTGAAAGTGATCGCCATTCCCGGTCGTCTGGTCAATATCGTGATGCGGCCCTGAACCGTCAGCTATCACAGAATTCATTGATGAATCTGGAAAATAAGATTTAGGTGTTCTCCTGAATATTCATGGCCCAGCACTCCACCATCGTCATTCTCGACTTCGGCGCCCAATACACGCAATTAATCGCGCGGCGGGTGCGGGAGTTGAATGTGTACTGCGTGATTTTGCCCTGTACCGCGGCCTGGGAAAAAATTCAATCCTGCGCGCCGCAGGCCCTCATCCTTTCCGGCGGTCCGTCTTCGGTCTATGACGCCGGGGCGCCCAAGGCGGCTGCGGAAATTTTCCGGGCGGGTCTGCCGGTGCTGGGCATCTGCTATGGCCTGCAATATATGACGCAACAGTTCGGCGGGGTGGTGCGCGGCGCCGGGCAGCGGGAATATGGCCGCGCGCGCATGCAGATTTTAGAAACCGAGCCGCTGTTTGCCGGCCTGCCGGCCGATCAGAGCGTGTGGATGAGCCACGGCGACTCGGTGGAAAAACTCCCCGAGGGTTTCCGGGTGCTGGCGCGGAGCGGGGAAGTCGTAGCGGCGATCGCCAATCCCGGCGCGCGGATGTGGGCGGTGCAATTTCATCCTGAAGTGCGGCATACCGAGCATGGCCGGCAGATTCTGGCGAATTTTCTTTTTAATATCTGCCAACTGCGCCCCGATTGGACCCCGGATGCCTTTGTCGGCGAACAGATCGAACGCATTCGCGCCACCGTGGGTCCAGACGGACGCGCCCTCTGCGCGCTCAGCGGCGGCGTGGACTCGAGCGTGGCTGCCATGCTGGTGCACCGCGCGATAGGCGACCGGCTTACCTGCGTCTTTGTCAACAACGGCCTGCTGCGGTTGCGGGAATTCGAGAAAGTGCAGCTGAACCTGCGCCAGCGCCTGGGCTTGAACCTGATCGGGGTGGATGCCACAGAGCGTTTCCTGGGCCGACTGGAAGGGGTCAGCGATCCCGAACAGAAGCGCAAAATCATCGGCGCCGAATTTATCGCGGTATTTGAGGAACAGGCCCGGAAGTTGGCCGGCGCGGCGGAAGCTCCGGAATTTCTGGTGCAGGGAACTCTCTACCCGGATGTGATCGAATCGGTTTCCGTGCATGGTCCATCGGCCGTGATCAAAAGCCACCATAACGTCGGCGGGCTACCCGAGCAACTGGGCTTTAAGCTGCTGGAGCCGCTGCGGCTTTTATTTAAAGACGAGGTCCGGCGCATCGGGCTGGAACTCGGCATCGCCGAAGAGTTGATCTGGCGCCAGCCTTTTCCCGGACCGGGGCTGGCGGTGCGGATTCTCGGCCCGGTGGACCGGGAGAAAATTGAATTGCTACAGCGGGCCGATGACATCGCCGGCGAGGAAATCAAACGCGCTGGATTGTACCGCAGTTTATGGCAGTCGTTTATGGTCTTATTGCCGGTACGCTCGGTGGGCGTGATGGGGGATTTTCGCACCTACGGCTATACCGCCGTGCTGCGGGCCGTGCAGTCGGAAGACGGCATGACCGCCGACTGGGCCCGTCTGCCGCATGAACTGCTGGAAGTGATTTCCAGCCGCGTCATCAATGAAGTCCCCGGCATTAATCGCGTGGTGTATGACATCAGCTCGAAGCCTCCGGCAACAATCGAGTGGGAATAATTGAGTTTTTTGCGGAAATTGTACGTTGTACTTTGGCGTACTATTTAAAGTTGTGGGCCAGTACAGGCATTTTACGAAACGCAATTTCCACGCGCCACGTCGGATAGATTATGGAAGCCGTGCTGCAGGGGTACGTCATGGCTGAAGCGCCGGCACGATCCGCCGCTCATGCCGGCCAGGCGGAGTTAATGCGGCGCTGCCAGGCGGGCGATGCGGGTGCCTTCGAAGAGTTCGTCCGCGTCTACCATGGCCGGGTCCATTCGGTGATTTACAGCATTCTCCGCAATTCCAACGATGCGGAAGATATCGCGCAGCAGGTTTTCGCCAAAATTTATTTTTCTCTGAAAAAATTCAATTTTCGCTCCGCCGTAAGCACCTGGGTTTATAAAATTACAGTCAATGAGTGCTACGATCACCTCCGAAAACAGAAGGTGCGGAAAGCGATCATACAGGCAGATTTGAGCGAAGAGGAAGTGGCCCGGCTGGAAAATACCGACGGGTCGGAAACGGGCGGCCCGGGCCGCTTAGAGGCCCAGGCGCTGGCGCGGGATACGGTCGCTAAATTGATGACCCGGCTGCCGGAAGAAGATCGCATTCTGCTGGTGCTGAAGGAAGTGGAAGGTTATCCCGTGAACGAGATTGCCGAAATCACTGGGATGAACGAAAATACCGTCAAAGTGCGCCTGTTCCGGGCGCGGCAAAAACTGCTGCAAACAGCCCGGCGCAGGCGGTTATGAACGGAGTCAGCCATGACATGCCGAACCTTTCGCCGGGCATTGGAAAGCGGGAATGAATCTGCCGGCGCGTCACTTCTGACCGCCGCGATGCAGGCGCATTGCCATGCATGCGCAGCTTGTCGGTCGGCGTATCGCGACTGGCAGACCAGCCGATCCTGG
>JAKATS010000320.1 GCA_021818645.1 Acidobacteriota bacterium
TCTGCGGCCTGCCGCGTCTGTTCCGGCCCGCTGCCGATAATCGTGTGCTCCCGGTTCGATTTATTCCATACCGGAGCAAGTTCGATGCCCGCATTGAAGGCCAACTGGCAGGCCCGCAGCTGCGCCGCGGCCTGGTGGCCAAAACGATCGCCAATACCGAAGGAAAACCGGGGCAGTTGAAGTTCCAGATGGGATGAGGGCATCATTTTAAAAATGTTGGATCAGCCCGCCGCCTGTCAATGCAGTATTCTCCCGGCTTGGATTTAGCGGAATTGAATCGGCTGCCGCGCTGCGCAACCCCAAGCTAAAATGACCGGAATGACCTTTGCAGAATTATGTGCGGACCTTCGGGGCGAGTGGACTGGTTCGCCGGAAATACCTGTCACCGGATTGCATTATGACTCCCGCCAGGTCGCGCCCGGCCAGGTCTTTGTCGCCATTCGGGGTGAGCAAACCGATGGCAATCGCTTCATCCCCATGGCCCTGCGGCGCGGTGCGGCCGGCGTCATTTCGGAATTGACTCCCCCGGCGGGCTTTACCGGGGTCTGGCTCAGGGTAACCCAGGCGCGGCGCGCCCTGGCCATGGCAGCGGCCTGTTGGTATGGCTATCCCTCCCGCCGTATGTCTCTGCTGGGCATCACCGGTACCAACGGTAAAACCACCACTGCCTATCTATGCAGCTCGGTGCTGGCCGCGGCCGGCTGGGTGAGCGGATTATTCGGCACCATTGAATACCGCATCGGCGAGCGTGTGATTCCATCCCCGCATACCACTCCGGAATCGCTTGACTTGCAGGCGCTGCTGGCCGCGGTTGCGGAAGCCGTACCGGCAGGCCATCCTCATGCCGGGGTTATGGAAGTCTCCTCGCATGCGCTGGCGCTGGACCGGGTCTGGGGCTGCCATTTTGCCTGCGCGGTTTTTACCAATCTGACCCAGGACCATCTGGATTTTCACGGCGATATGGAGCGTTACGCCCAGGCCAAAAGACGCTTGTTTCAGGGCACGGGCGCAGGACAGCCGGCCTGCGCCGTGGTGAATGGCGATGATCACGCCAGTCAGTCCATGGTTGAGGGCTATACCGGCAGGCTCTGGCGCTACGGCTTGGCGGAAGGCGCTGATTTCCGCGCGGCCGATATGCGGCAGGATGCCGCCGGATTGCGCTTTCAATTGCATGGCCCGGGCGGCTGGCGCGCTCCTGTACATTCGGCCTTATCGGGCCGGGTGAACGTCTATAACATTCTGGCCGCCATCGCGGCCGGCTATGCCTTAGCGGTTGCGCCGGATACCATACTGGCCGGCATCCAGGCTCTGGAACGCGTTCCCGGCCGCTTTGAACGCATCCGCGCGGGGCAGCCTTTTGAAGTCGTGGTGGACTATGCCCATACTCCGGATGCGCTGCAAAACGTGCTCGTCTTATGCCGCGACTTGTTGCGGCAGTCTTCCGGAGGCCGCTTGTTAACGCTGTTTGGCTGTGGTGGCGACCGGGATCGCGGCAAGCGGCCGCTCATGGGCCGTGTCGCAGCCCGGGGCAGCGATCAGGTGGTGATCACTTCCGATAACCCGCGCCGGGAAGATCCGGAAGCAATTCTTGACGACATCCTTCCCGGACTGCAAGGCGTGGAATACATCCGCGAACCCGATCGCCAGGCCGCCATCGCGCACATACTGGAATCGGCCCGCCCGGGTGATCTGGTCTTATTGGCGGGCAAAGGCCATGAGAAGGTGCAAATCATCGGTGATCAGGTGCTGCCTTTTGATGATGTCCAGGTGGCGAAAGACGCCTTGGCCCGGCTGGGCTGGTATGCGCCGCCTGATTCCCACCACCCGGAAACCGGAATATGCAATTAAGCCTGGCTGAAATTGCCGTAATTCTCCATACCGAGCCTCCGGCCGCCGCGGGCTGGGCGGTCGGCGCGGCGATAGATTCCCGCCAGTTGCGGCCGGGGGAGCTGTTTTTTGCTCTCCGCGGCGAGCATAGTGACGGCCATCAGCATGTCCTGGCGGCGCTCGGCGCGGGAGCTTGCGCGGCCGTGGTGGCGCGGGAGGAATTGCCGCGCTTTGCTCCCGCCTTTCGCGCCCGCTTGTTAGCGGTGGATCAGCCGCAGTCCGCCTTGAGCCAGTTGGCCGCGGCGGTGCGCCGGCGCTGGGGGAAAAAAGTTGTGGGCATCACCGGTTCGGCCGGCAAAACCACCACCAAGGAAATGATCGCGCGCGTGCTGGCCACCCGCTATCAGGTGTTAAAAACCGAAGGCAATTTCAATAATCACCTGGGCGTGCCGTTGACCCTGCTGCGGTTGACTCCGGCGCATGAGATCGCGGTCATCGAAATGGGCATGAACCATGCCGGAGAAATTGCTGCCCTGGCGCAAATCGCTCAGCCTCAGGTGGGCGTGTTTACCGTGGTTGCTCCCGTGCATCTGGGTTTCTTTTCATCGCTGGACGCCATCGCCGCCGCCAAACGCGAATTGCTCGAAGCGTTGCCCGGCCAGGGCATCGCTGTCTTAAATGCCAACGATCCGCGCGTGGCGCGCTTCGGCGAAGGCTGGCCAGGCAGGAAAATCTTCTATGGCCTGTCCGATGATGCTGCACAGGACCGGTCCGCGCACGGATGGAACGTGCGCATCGAAAATATCATCCCGCAGACCGGTGAAGGCTCGGAGTTTACTGCTGTGGCCGGAGGGCAGAGGGAAACTATGCATGTCCCGCTGCTGGGCCGGCATAATGTCGCCAATGCCGCCGCCGCGCTCGCCACCGGGCAGATCTTTGGCGTGGATCTGCGGCACGCGGCTCACGCCCTGGCCGGCCTGCGGCCCGGGCCGGGACGCGGGCGGGTGCTCCGCATCGGCGAAGCGACGGTGCTGGATGACTGCTATAACGCCAATCCCGAAGCTGTCGAGCGCATGCTGCACGTTCTGCGGCACATGCCTGGCCGGCGTCATCTGGCCGTGCTGGGTGAAATGCGCGAATTGGGCGCCACCAGCCGAGACTGGCATCTTAAAATCGGCCAACTTTGCGCCCAATTGAAACTGGATGCCGTTTTTGCGGTCGCCGGCGATGCCGGCATGATCCTGGAAGGCGCGCAGGCGGAGGGATTGAATGCGCCAGGCGAATTTTTTCCCGATGTCCAGGCTTGTATTCCGGCGGTGCGCGCGGCCCTGCGCCCCGGAGATGTCATTCTGGTGAAAGGCTCGCATGGTGTGCATTTGGAGATTCTGGTCGCCGATCTGGAAAAAAACCAGGTTCAGAATGTCTGAATTCCGTGTTCCGGATTGGTTTGACATCCCGTCCTGCGGGCGCGAAAATAAACTTATTCAGACCCAATCCGGGTCGTAAAGGCCGGAAAGCCAGCCAATCCGCGGCCGGTTCTCCGGCCTTTTATTTTGGCGGCCAGGGGCGATTCTTGTATGCCGGGATGGTATGGGCGGTGGATTCAGCGCTGGGAAAGGGAATTGGTCGCTCGCGACCGCGACCGTTATACCCGCCCGCTTGACTGGGGGTGGGAATGGCTGCGGCGTACCCCGATCAATGGCTTGCCGGATCGCATTCCGGAAACCGCGGCTTTGGATTGCCTGCGGGATTGGAATATTCGCGCTCTGTCGCACAGCCCGGAGTTTTTTTCCGCACCCGCAGTACACGATTTTGAGTTGCGCGGCCCCTGGCTGCGTTTCAGCTCTCCCGCCGCTTCCGGCGACCCCGCCAATGATCAGGTCTGGGCGCGCTGGTTCGAGCCCCAGCCCCGGCGTTCCCGCCCGCGCGCCGTGATCGTGCTGCCGCAATGGAATGCCGATGCCGAAGGTCATGCCGCATTATGCCGGGGTTTGCAGCGGCTGGGCATTGCCGCCCTGCGCTTAAGCCTGCCCTGGCATGATGCGCGCAAGCCCTCGGGTCTGGCGCGGGCCGAATACGCGGTGGATGCCAATTTGGGCCGCACGATTCACGCCGCGCGCCAGGCGGTGTGCGACGTGCGCGCCTGTGTTGACTGGCTCCAGGCCCAGGGATACAAAGACGTGGGCATTCTCGGCACCAGCCTGGGTTCCTGCTATGCCCTGCTGGCCAGTTCGCATGAACCGCGGCTCAAGGTCAATGTTTTTAATCATGTTTCCCCCTGGTTCGGGGATGTCGTCTGGACCGGGCTGGCCACGCGCCATGTCCGCGACAGCCTGGCCGGGCAGCTCAACCGCGAACAGTTGCGCGCCGCCTGGCTGGCCATCAGCCCGGTGCATTACCTGCCCCGCATGGCGGGCGAGAGGAAGCATAATTTATTGATTTACGCGCGCTACGACCTGACTTTTTTACCCGAGCTTTCCCTGCAGGCGCTGGCGGAATTCAAGCGCCTGGGCATTCTCCATGAAATTCGCGTATTGCCCTGCGGACACAACACCACCGGCCAGACTCCGTTTCAGTGGCTCGATGGCTACTGGATGGTGCAATTTCTGCGCCGCTGGTTATAAATGTTCATCCAATCGCGGGGAGCCGCGCTATTCATGTCGAGTCGAGCATAAGCGGGACGCATGGCGTAGCCACGCTGAGGCCCGCGCCAGTTATTTTAGATCGCGGCAATGCCGGTCACAGCCAGTACATAGACCAGCCAGAGCAATACCACCGCCGTCAAGGCCGAGCCGTATTTCACCCGCGGTCCGGCTTTGCTGATTCCCAGCGCCAGCAGGCCGATCACCCAGAAGCTGAAAAGATCCATCCGCTGCCCGAACACCTGTAGCCAATGGGGCGCGGTGGAAGATAAAAAGTATCCCAGGTTTGAACCGATCAGATTTTGCGAGTCCAGATGTCCGGGATGCGAAGCGGTAAAAACGATAGGCAGAGCCAGCAGATAGGCAATGGAGAGCGGCAGCATGGCATGCGCGGTCAGGCTGAACATCTGCTTGAATTTCGTCTGCAAGCCAAGGCCGAAATTGGCCGCGCCCAGCATGCAGGCGGCCACGACCAGCACCACCACAGGAGCGACGAAAACGGCGAATAACGGGCTGAAGTGAATAAATTTGGCGCTCATGGCCGCCTGCGCCTGGATTTGCTGGGCGCTCAGGGACTGGGCCGCCGGATTCTGCTGGATCGCCCGCAAAGCGATATTCAGGCTGCCGATGTGGTGCACAATGAACCAGGTAGAAACCGTGCCGATCACAATCTGGAGTCCCAGGCAGAGCATGTAATGCGGCTCGCGGGCAATATCGGCGAAGGTGGCATCGGGAGCGTAAAACGTCCCCAGAATGCGCTGCCAGGAAGGCATACGCCGGGCCGGGGCGGGTTCCGCGGAAATGGGTGATAGCGAAGCCGGGGGCGTGCTCATGATCGTCTCCTTATGCCATGGGTATAGAGCCGGGAATCCAGTTTTTTGCAGCCGGTTCCAGCATACTCGAAACATTGTTACGCAGCTGGTCGTGTAATTCTTTCACACCATTCCACCTTGCTGACCTGCCTTACTCTGAAATCATGCCGGAATTTCGCTTTGAACTATTAGCCCAGGACCCCGCTTCCGGTGCGCGCGCCGGGCTGCTGCACACTCCGCACGGAATCATCGAAACTCCCTGTTTTATGCCCGTCGGCACCCGGGCATCCGTAAAGGCCGTGGCGCAGAACGATCTCGAAGCATTGGGCGCCCGGCTGATTCTGGCCAATAACTATCACCTGTATTTACGACCCGGCCGGGAGACCGTTCGTGAACTGGGCGGTCTGCATGCTTTCATGTCCTGGCCGCACGCCATCTTGACCGACAGCGGCGGGTTTCAGGTCTTCAGTCTGCAGGGTATGCGCCAGGTGGAAGAGCAGGGAGTGATTTTTCGTTCGCACCTGGATGGCAGCCGGCATGAATTCACGCCCGAGCTGGCCACCAACGCGCAGCTTGATTTCGGCGCGGATATCATCATGGCCTTGGATGAGTGCACCGAATACCCGGCTACGGAAGAACGAGCCCGAGCCAGCCTGGAACGCACCCTGCGCTGGCTGGCCCGCTGCCGCACGTCCTGGCGGGAGGCTCAATGCGGCTTGGGCGTGCGCCGCGGTTCCACGCCACCGTATTTTCAGGCGTTGTTCGGCATTGTGCAAGGCGGCATGCATCCTCATTTGCGAGCCGAAGCGGCCCAGCGCGTAGTGGAAATGGACTTGCCCGGTTATGCCCTCGGCGGCCTTTCGGTGGGTGAACCGCGCGAACTGACCTGGGAAGCCGCCGCCGCCGCCCTGCCGTTCCTCCCTTGCGACCGGCCGCGTTATGCCATGGGGGTGGGCATGCCGGAGGAACTGGCCGGTTTTGTGGCGCTGGGGGTGGACATGATGGATTGCGTTCTGCCAACGCGCAATGCCCGGAACGGTCTCGCCTTTACTTCCACCGGCCGGCTGGCCATTAAAAATTCCGCCTACGCCCGCGACTCCGGCCCGCTCGACCCCGCCTGCGCCTGCGGCGTCTGCACGCGTTATTCCCGCGCCTATTTGCGCCATTTATTTCAAGTCAATGAAATGCTGGCCGCCATGCTGCTCACCCGGCACAATCTTTTTCTCTACCTTGACAGCATGCGCCGGCTTCGCCATGCTATTCTTTCTGGGCAGTTTGGCCGACTAGAGAAGGCCCTCCAACCGGCGCGGCCGTA
>JAKATS010000124.1 GCA_021818645.1 Acidobacteriota bacterium
GCAAGCCTCTTCGCCATGCTGGAAACGCAGCATCAGCGCCGCGTCCGCATCCACATCGGCCGATGCACCGGCCAAGCCGTCCGTTAGCTGGTCTTCAATCACCAACGCATCCCTCGCAGCCGGGGAAACGCCAACCCGATGGAAAAACTCCCAATCGGTTAAACCCCGAATGCGGCTAAAAGTTGCGCCCCGGCGCTCCCTTTCGGGCGCAGCTACTGGCTGCCAAAGTTGACCTTGGGCGGGGCCGCGCGATAGGCCGGATTGGTCTTGAAATAGTTTGGATCGGTCCGGAAGCCGCTTATATTGGCGATGATATTGTTGGGAAAACTGCGGACATAGGTGTTGTAGGCCTGAATGTCGCGGTTATATTTGTGACGTTCAACGGCGATGCGGTTTTCGGTGCCTTCCAACTGATCCTGCAGGGCCAGAAAGTTGCGGCTGCTTTTCAGGTTGGGGTAGTTTTCCACGATCAGTAGAAGATGGCTGAGCGCGCCATCAAGCTGGTTGTTGGCCGCAATGGTCTGGCCGCGGGTCTGGGCTCCGCCCAGGGCGGCGCGGGCGGCTGTGATTTCGCCAATTACTTTGGTTTCATGAGCGGCAATGCCCTTCACGGTCGCCACCAGATTGGGGATCAGATCGGCCCGGCGCTGGATGACGACATCCACCTGCGACCATTGCTGGTGCACCCGTTCCTGCAGCGAAACCAGCCGGTTATAGGTGGAAGTATAGGTGCTGATCACCATCAGGATCAGCACTGCAAGAACGATGATGACGATGAGCCAGGGGCGCACGGCGCCAGGGTTTTTCCGTTTCACGCGAGTTCCTCCAAACCACGCTCCACTCGCTGAATGGAGTCGAGATACCGGGCAAATAAGGAATGCAACTGGGTTTTCGGCAGATGGCCGTGATCCCGGTGCGCGGCCAGCAGCGTCTGGCAGGCCTCGGGAGAAAATTGAAAGCGCCGCGCGGCCGTGGTCAGGGCGTCGCCGCGGCTGGCCGGCCAAGGCTCGCCGGCCGCCACCAGGGCATGGCGAAATAAAACCAGGAAGGTGCTGATCGAATCCAGCAGCAGCGACTCCAGCCGGCGCGATTGCTGGCGCACCAAGGCATAGTTCGAGCGCAGGCGTATGAGCTGGGTGCGCAGATCGTGCTCAACCTGCAAGCGATGCAGTTCGGGATGCTCGGAAATCGTGTTGAATACGTCGGTGCCGGCCAGCAGACGGTGCTGGCGCTGGATATCGAGATATTCGATCGGAAACACGTCGCAGGAAGCTTTTTGCTCGTCCTGGCTGAGCACCACGACGGGCGGATTGCCCTGTTTGGCCCACCATAATTGGGCCGGAGCCAGGTCGTCAAGCAGTCCGGCGGAAACCGCATCCACCACAGCCAGCAGATTGTGGTCCGAGCGATGGCCGCGCGGCTCCGAGCCGGCGGCTGAGCCGTACAGCACCAGGGCATGCAGCCGCACGCCCAGCACGGAAGTCAGCCAGGTAGTGATGCGCTCAATTTGTTGTTGGGAAGTTAATTTCGCCATGGCATTTTTATCGTGCGACGGTTTTACCAACCACCGCTGGCTCCGCCGCCGCCAAAATTACCGCCGCCAAAACCGCCAAAGCCACCGCCACCCCCACCCCCGCCGAACCCTCCGCCAAAACCGCCGCCGCCAAAGCCGCCCAGCAGAAACGGCAGCCAGCAGCCCATGCCGCCAAACCCCAAGGCCCGGGAAACCACCGAGACGATGATAATCAGAAAAATAAAACCCAGCAGGCCGGCCAGCGGATTGGCCCCGCGCCGCGCCGCCGGCGCCCTGCCGCCATGGTTGAGCGTGCCGGGGTGAATAGAACCTTTGCCCATGCGGCGGGCCAGGGTTCGTTGGATATGGCCCAGCATGGCGGCAAAAACCGCGCCGTAATGGCCGGAGCGCAGAGTTGGAATTTCCGCCCGCATCCAGGCGCCGGCGTCGGCGTCGGTTATATATGGCTCCAGACCGTAACCCACCTGGGTCGTGTATTTGTGGTCTTTAACCGCGATCAGAATCAGCAGACCGGTATCGCGGCCTTTGTAGCCAACCCCATTGCGATGGGCGACTTTGTAGCCGTACATGCCGATGGATCGGCCGCCGATGGTGTTGACCGTCAGCATCGCCACCTGAACCCCCATGCGGCGGTCCAACTGGCCGGCCCAATCGGCCAGTTGCACTTTCCGTTTGGGGCTGATAACGCCTGCCAAATCAGTGATATAACCCTGCAATTTCAGCTTTCCGGCGGGTATGGCCTGGCTGTGGAGCGAACCGAACAGGGCCAGGCTCCAGAGGGCAATCAAAAACGTGTTCTGGAGGCGTGGACGCATACTGATTTGTTTATACGCCTGCCGGCGCCAAATACTTGCAATTCAGTGGCATAGGCGGATACTCATTGTCCGCTTTTCCTGACCCCAAAGTCCAGCCGCGTAGATGAAATCTGAAAACCCTGGTAAATGAAAGGTGCCATGACCCTGAAAAAACCTTGATTCAATACATCGCAATTTTCTGGCTGATCATCAGGTTAAAAGTAGGACCTGGGAACGGCTCAAAACGGGTACGACAATCAGGAGCAAGCGATGAATCGGTTGAATCGAACGCTGGAAAGTTTAATGATCTGGGGTTCGCTGGGAGCCGGCGTGGGCCTGCTCGCCAGCGGGCACAAAAAAGCCGGATGGGCGGTCATCAGCATTCGCGCCCGCGACGGTGACCATCCGTCATCCACGGGCGACCGTGCGAACATTGCAGGCAATTCCCCAGGCATTGCAGGCATCGGGACGAGCTCTGGTCATCTCCGGTCAGGCCGGCGGCAAAGCGATGTGGCGCAGCGCCGAAGTGATCGCTAAAGGCATCGTGGTGGTCAGCAAAATTGCAAACAGCGCGGCTTGATCAACCGCGAGTGGCAGATCCACTCGCTATGCGATGCTTATCGCTTCGCCTGATCTATCCTGTCGCGCCATCTGCTTGTGATCTTCCGCTCATCCGGGC
This sequence comes from Acidobacteriota bacterium, assembly GCA_021818645.1. GTDB lineage: Bacteria > Acidobacteriota > Terriglobia > Terriglobales > SCQP01 > JAKAZV01. The sequence continues at coordinate 3,008 of JAKATS010000124.1, forward strand.
TGATGATTTCGAGCCGCACCTCCAGCCAACCTCCGGCAAACCATGATGAATTGCCGGCCTGCGCCAATTTTGCTCCCCATTCCACCAGCACCAGCGGAGGTTCGGTTCCGGCCGCGCGGGCGATGAAATCATCGAGTCCCAGACTGGCCAGATCGCGGACGGATTCCAGGCGGTACAGATCAAGGTGATAGACGCGGAACCCCGGCGCCGCGTATTCATGGATCAAGGTGTAGCTGGGGCTTACCACCTCGGCTTCGCTCTCAACCGCGCCCAGACCGAGGATCAAGCCCTTGGCCAATTGGGTTTTTCCCGCGCCTAATTCTCCCTGCAATAAAATCAGCGGCGGACGGGGCGTCAGGCGCGCCAGATGGCCGCCATACTGCCGCGTCCGGGTTTCCGAGAATGAATGATAATTTTTTAATTCCGCAGGAATTACCATAGGTTATTGAATTTCCCATGGCAGATCGGGTTCGGGCTCCATTTCCTGGCGCAGCGCAGCCGGCAGGGCCGCGATGCTATCCGAAGCCAGCAGCGTCATGTCCGTATTCTGATGCATGGCGAAATCGGCGGCAACACCGTGCAGACGCACGGCCGCACCGGCCAGGTGAAAAGGATCCGCATCGGGATATTGCGCCCATAATCCCGCCAACAGGCCGGTGAGAACATCACCTGAACCGCCTTTGGCCATTCCGGGATTGCCGCTGATATTAATGCTCACGCGGCCATCGGGGGCGGCGACCAGCGTGCGATGGCCTTTCAGAATCACGATCGCATGCAGACGGGCGGCAAGATTGAGGGCCAGCCGCAGACGGTCATTTTCCACGGCTGCGGGCGTGGTCCCCAGCAGACGGGCCATTTCACCCGGATGCGGGGTCAGGATCGCGCCTAGTCTGCCGCGTTTCCGCGCGATGGTTGCGGCCATGGCGGCCAGCATTTCCACGTGGCCGGAAAAAGCATTCAATCCATCGGCATCCAGAATCCAGGGCAAAGGCGACACGGAGAGCAGATGCCGGATGGCCGCAGAGGTTTCCGGCTGCTGGGAAAGCCCGGGGCCAAGCGCCAGCAGGGTTTTGCCATAAAACAGCCGATCCAGCCATTCCTGGGCGTGTGCACCGGATTCCAGCCATCGCCCCGCCAGGCTGCCTTCTGAGGTCTCCGGCATTGGTTCAGTCATGAGTTCCGGACTATGCCCGGCAACCAGCGGCAGACAGGATTTGGGCGTGGCAACGGTCACCAGGCCCGATCCGATTTTTAAGGCCGCCTTTCCGGCCAGGGCCGCCGCTCCGGTCTTGCCCAGCGATCCTGCCAGCAGCAGAACATGCCCGAATTTACCTTTATGAGCAGCCGGAGCGCGAGGTTTCAGGTAGGGCTGGGTTTGCCGGCGGCGAATGACTGAAAATTTGAATTCAGGCCGTTCCAGGGCCACGGCCGGGGTCCCGATATTGACCACACGTACGCGGCCCACCTGGTCCGCAAAGGGCCCCAAAAGGTGCCCAAGCTTAGGCGCGGTAAAGGTCACCGTCCATTGAGCGCTCACAATCGCCGGCGTCCGAGCCGGCCGTGCGGAACTGGAGAACTGGGCATTACCCGGCAGACCGGAGGGTAAATCCACCGCGACGACCGGCACTCGACTCTGCTGCATGGCTTCGATCAATTCGGCTTCCAGGCCTTGCGCCGGCTGCGTCAGGCCCGCGCCTAAAATCGCATCCACGATCAAACCGGCCTGGCGCATTTCGGATAATGATCGCGGCCAGGCACCTGAATCAAACAAAAATACCACCTCAACATGCGGCGTTTCCTGGCGCAAACGCGTCCAGGCTGCCTTCGCATCTTCTGTCACCGGCAAGGCCGTCAGCCAGAGCTTCACCGTATCGCCGGCCGCGGCCAGATGGCGGGCGGCTACCATTCCATCGCCGCCATTGTTGCCTTTTCCCGCCAGCACGAGCACCGGGGTGCGGAGCTGCCGCGGAAATTCCCGGAGAATGAGTTCCGCGACCGCCGCGCCGGCGTTTTCCATTAAAACTGATCCGGATACCCCATATTCGGTGCTGGTAAGACGGTCCACCTGCCGCATTTGTTCGACTGTGAGGACACGCATAAAGACCGGTTTATTATACGCAAAACAAAAGCCCGCACCAGTCATGGCCGGTGCGGGCTTTAAGTTCACTGCTGATGAATATTTAGTACGAAGCGCTCACGATGCAGCCGTTGCAGACCGTGGCGTGATGGGTGATGATGCCCGTCACAATGGCGGGAACGGCGATGATCGCCACGGCTACAGGATAGGGAACGGTGCGTCCACCTCCAGCCATACCGGAGCCTCCGCCCATGGCCATACGGGCAGCTTTTCCGGAAGCGATGGTAAAGGTTTTTCCGGAAGAGGTCACGCGCAGCGCGCCATGGTTGGCGACAATGTAAAGCAGATTATTCTGCATCCGGGAGACGGTATAAATTCCCGCCTGACCCGCGGGGGCAATGCGGACTTGCTGCACCAGCACCGGCAGGCTGCCGGAAACGCGCACCTCGCCATAGCTCAGGCGCAGGCCGTTCACCCGGGCGGCCAGACGGAAACGAGCTTGTGCGCCGGCCAGAACCGCGGCATGGGGCAGCACCATGCGTGCGCCGCCTTTGAGGCCAACTGCAACTACGTCGCCGGGCATGACCGCGGCGCCGCTGATAACTGACTGGCCATTCAGCAGCACTTGACCTGCTAATGGAGTAATCATGGCTGCAGGCTGAGCGGTAAGCGGCAGGCAGGCCATTCCCCAGGTTAAGAATAATGCCAGTATCCAACGTGTGCTTTTCATCATTCTGATCTCCTTGCTTCAGTTTTGCCGGCTCCGGCGCATCCAGGGACTAGGAGATGCTGACATACCCGCCCCAATGTTAGCTACTATACCACATTAATCGAGAAAGCAACCAGCCATGATTTTATTCCGCCGGAGAGGGTGATTCCTGCGGCAATGACCCTTCCGAGTCAGTCAGATGTCGCGGCCGTCCGGGGAAAACTGAACGGACGATCAGATAGAGCACGGGAATGAAGACCAGGTTCAGGCTGGTCGCCGCCAGCATGCCGCCGAAAACCGCCGTACCCACCGAATGCCGGGCCGCAGCGCCGGCGCCGGATGCCAGCATGAGGGGAACGATGCCCAGCATGAAAGCCACCGACGTCATCAGGATTGGCCGCAGACGGATGCGGGCGGATTCCAGCGTGGCTTCGAGCACGTTGCGGCCACGTTCCCGCAGCTGCTCGGCGAATTCCACGATCAGAATCGAGTTTTTGCTGGCCAGCCCAATCAGCATGACCAGGCCGATCTGGCAATAAATGTCATCGTAATAGCCGCGCAGCGCCTGCGCCGCCAGCGCGCCCAGCAAAGCGGCCGGGACCGCCAGCATGACGATGAAAGGCAGCACCCAACTTTCGTATTGCGCTGCCAGAGTCAGAAAGACCACCAGGAAGCCCAGCAGGAAGAGCAGCAGCGTCTTGCTTCCGGACTGGATTTCTTCCAGCGATAGACCGGTCCAGTCATAACTCATGCCGCGCGGCAGCACCT
>JAKATS010000338.1 GCA_021818645.1 Acidobacteriota bacterium
GGCAGCCATTAACCCGGCGCACTGGACCACCGTGCCGCTGCCGGCGCGGGCCTATACCATCGCCACACATGGGGGATGTTTCTGGGCGGCGGGGGCGGAGGAGATGATCGCGCGATCGTGCGATGGCGCAAAAAGCTGGGTCCTGCTGCACTGGAAACAGAAAGGCCAGACCATTTACACCCTGGCTTTTACCGGAAGTCAAAGTCTATATGCATATACCAGCTACGGCAAGCGCTGGAGCAGCCGGAATAATGGAATGAAATGGAAATTGAAACGACTGCATTTTAATCAACAACCCATGGCAGTTCATTTCCTGGATACGCAGAATGGAATATTAGAAATCGGCAGCCTGAGATTCGGAAGTTATCTGCAATATCAATTAAAAAATTCACATGGCTGGAAGAAATTATACCCTCCGATACCCCCATCCCAACGGCAGTCATTACAAGCAGCCCGAATCAGCACCGCGATTATCAACCCGCTCACAGCCATAGCTTTAAACAGGCCCAGAACTTTTTATATCACCACGGATGGCGGCCGGCATTGGCATACGCAAAACCTTCCGGAAAACATAAAGGTTTTACGCCTGACCTCCATGCAAAACGGCTATATAGCCATTGTTCTGTTCACCCAACCACTCCCGATACGGCGAGCCATGATGTATTCGCCAAATGGATTAGCCTGGTATCAACTCAACGCAGATTTTGCACCCCGATTGCGCCATTGCCGCCATAGCCAATGCTTACTAGACAAGGGCTGGGTTCGACTGCAGCACTTACCCAACAACAATTGGCAAGTGCAGGGATGGAGGCTGGCGCCTGCGGCGCCGGACCCTAATCTACCCTGGGCGGCCACGCAAAATACACTTTGTTTCGCGGCGAATCATACACACTGCGCACAAGGCACTCCAAGCACAGCCAATGCACTGATGTACACACCGGCGGAACTTCATGCCATCCATGCAAGTAAAATTGCGACCATTATTCATCTGCATAATCATTCAACCTACCGATGCATTGTCTGCATCGCCCCCGTCTATCCCATGGAAGTTCGCGAACTTCATATCACGGGCACCGTCATTTTACATGCCCTCATCGGGCGTGATGGAAGAATCCAGAGCCTGAAAATCATTCCTTCAGCATCTGAAAGGCTTGAACGAGCTGCATTTGACGCCGTAAGATATTGGCGCTATCCCCCCATAATTATTAACGGAAAAACCGTTAAAATCGATACCACTATTCAAGTGCATTTCACATTAAATTAGCCATCGGCACATGAGAGTTATGCTGCACAATCTCAAAAAATCAGCCGCAATATGGCTAGGGATGCTGGCGAGCGCGGGAGGGGCGCGGGGTTGGGTGGTCAAGCCCATACCACAACCGATCACGGCAGCCATTAACCCGGCGCACTGGACCACCGTGCCGCTGCCGGCGCGGGCCTATACCATCGCCACACATGGGGGATGTTTCTGGGCGGCGGGGGCGGAGGAGATGATCGCGCGATCGTGCGATGGCACAAAAAGCTGGGTCCTGCTGCACTGGAAACATAAAGGCCAGACCATTTACGATCTCGCCTTTACCGGCACTCAAAGCCTATACGCTTACGGAAATTCCGGCACCCGCTGGAGCAGCCGGAATGATGGGCAAACCTGGAAATCAAAATACATAAGCCCCGATCAACTGCCTTTAACCACATATTTCCTCAATCCACAGGAAGGCATCAAAAACTTCGGCGGTTATTTCACATTCAGACTGCAAAATTCCAAACCATGGGAAACACTTCCATTACAGCCTGCAATTCATATCACTTCTACCCGGCAAATCTTCCATATTGAACCAAGCAACATTGCCATCATCAATGGACAATTCGCCACAGCATTCATCCGGCCGAGAACTTTTTATCTCACCACGGATGGAGGCCGGCATTGGCATACACAAAACCTTCCGGCCAATATCAAGGTATTACGCCTGACCGCCATGCAAAACGGCTATTTAGCCAGTATTCTGCTCACCCGCCCGCTACCGATACGGCGAGCCATGCTCTATTCGCCAGACGGAACCACCTGGTATCAGCTCAATACCAATTTCGCCTCACGGTTACGGCATTGCCGCCATAACCAATGCTTACTGGACAAAGGCTGGGTGCGGCTGCAGCACTTACCCAACGGCGATTGGCAGGCACAGGGATGGAAACTGGCGCCCGCGGCGCCGGACCCTTATCTACCCTGGGCGGCCAGGCAGAATACACTTTGTTTCGCAGCGAATCATCTCCGGTGTGCACAAGCCACACCGAATACACCTGCCGCGCTTCTTTACACACCAGCAGAACTTCAGGCCCATGCCACTCAACCCAAAATGATAAAAGCATATAAAAATACCCTATGCCTAGTTTGTTACGTTCCGCTTCGTCCTCCTCAATTAATCCCCAATTACATCATGCCCAGTACGATTATAAGCGCCATCTTTAGACGCGACGGAACCATTCAAACCCTGAAACTTAAATCCTGCCCTTCGAAGTTGATAGCGCAGCAGGTACTCAACAGGATTCAATATTCGCGCTTTGCCCCAATACTGAAAAATCACAAAACCGTTCAATTTAACGTATATATCATATTTGAACAACGTTTGATTTATTCATTCTGACCCGCATGTAACCATCGGCTCTGAAAATGCATGTTTCAACTTCTTGCGCCTATTGAGGACGGGACCATGATCTCAGGGCGAATGCCATCAAGCGCAGTCAAATACTGTGAACCCGAGGCTACATCCCCGGCATGCATGCGCATGGATTACTATTCTTAATGTTCACTCCCTTCCATGCCGGAACTGCCAGAAGTCGAGACGGTGGCGCGCGGCCTGCGCCGGATGCTGCCGGGGACCCGGCTGGTGCGGGCGGAGCTGCGGCGCCGGGATATCGCCCGCATCGGGGCGGCGGACTGGCCGCGGCTGGAGGGGCTGGAATGGGGCGCGGTGGAACGGGCGGGGAAGTATCTGCTGTTTACGCTGCGCAGGCGCACGCCGCGCGGGCAGGGCAGGCCGGCGTGGCGGCTGATGATTCACCTGGGCATGACCGGACAGTTGCGCATCAGCCAGGCCGGCGAAGCCGAGCCGGCGCATACGCACGCGATCTTTTATCTGGAAAACGGGAACCAACTGCGCTTTCAGGACCCGCGGCGCTTCGGCCGGCTGGGATTGCTGCCACTGGACGAAGAGACGGATATTGCCGAAGCGGATGCGCGGCTGGGGGTGGCGCCGGGGCGGGAGCCGCTGGAGATCGGCGAGGCGGAATTTATCGAGTTGTTTCGCGGGAGCCAGGCGCCGATCAAATCGGCGCTGCTCGACCAGAAACGGCTGCGCGGGGTGGGCAACATTTACGCCGACGAAAGCCTGCACCGGGCGGGGATCGCGCCGCGGGCGCGGGGCATCAGCCGGCCGCGGCTGCTGCGGCTGCGCCGGGAATTGCGGGCGGTGCTGCGGGCGGCGATCCGGGCGGGCGGATCGTCGGTTTCCGATTATGTGAACAGCGAGGGCGAACGGGGATGGTTTCAGATGCAGCACCGGGTGTATGGCCGGGAGGGCCAGCCCTGCCGCCAGTGCGGGGCGAAGCTTCGGAGGGTGGAAATCAGCGGGCGCTCGGCGCATTACTGCCCGCAATGCCAGAGATTAGGATAGCGGCCATGCCGACCTTCATGAAACAGAAGCTTTGATGGAGATGAATCCCAGTGAAGTTCCAACCACAAAGTCACAGAAAGGAAGCAGCGATGAAATTTCCAGTCCGGGGCATGAAAGGCGGCCCGTTCGCCGCCCGCATCCGTATCCATATAGGGCTTGTGCTGCTGCTGACGGGCGCGGCATGGGCGGGCAGCGGGCGCCGGTACCGCATGCCGCGGGTGCATTGGCGGTCGCAGTGGATCTGGGCCGCGACGCCAGTCAACCGACGCTGGCTGGGATCGCAGACAGCCCGGCCCGCCGGGGCGGTGATCATCGCGCCCCATCGCAACCAGTTCCTGCGCTTCCGCAAAGACTTCCGCCTGACCAAGCCGGTTGGGCAGGCCCGGCTGGCCATATTCGCCGACAGCCGCTATGAATTATGGGTCAACGGCCACCGCATCGGCCAGGGGCCGGCGAAAGCGCCGGATTACTGGGGTTACTACGACGTTTTTCCGGTGGCACGCTGGCTGCGCCGGGGCCGCAACGTCATCGCGGTGGAAGTGCACTGGTTCCAGCACCCCACCTCAGGATTTCCGGTTACGCCCGGCGCCTGGGATCACGGGGCGCTGCTCTGCCAACTGGAGCTGGGGCGGGGGCGCGGGCGGCGGTTCATCCTGAGCGACGGGAGCTGGCGGGTAGCAGAAAACCATGCCTGGAAATGGCGCACGCCGCGCATGAATTCCAATCTTCCCGATATTGAAGATTACCGGGCAGGGCAAGCACAGCCGGACTGGAAAGCAGCCAGCTTCAACGACCTGAAGTGGACGCACAGCGTGGTGCTGCGGAATTTCTGGGGCGTATCCCGGCCGCCGGTGGACCCGTATATCCACCTTACGCCGCGGCCGCTGGCGTATCCGCTGGAGCGCGAGATGCAACCCGCCCGCCTGGCAGCGGCGGGCTGGACGGCGGCGGTTGCAGCCCGAGTGCCGCTGAAACAACTGGCGGAACATTTCCGCCATGAACCGCAGCACGCCGCGGCGGGCATCGTCAGCGACGCGGCGGCGCTGACCCAGCCATGCCCGCACTTCGGGCCCGGCTGCGCCCTCGCCGTGGTCCACCCCGCGCCGGCGGGCGCGACGCCGTACCTGCTGCTCGACATGGGCAGGGAAGTGGATGGATACCTGCGCCTGGCGGTGAAGACGCCACGAGCCACCGGCATTGATATCGGCTGGGGGGAACGGCTGGCCGCCACGGGTCAGGTGACCGCCAACCAGCCCGGCGGGCGTTACGTGGCGCGCTATCACGCCCGCGCGGGAGCGCAGAGCTGGAGCCTGTTCAGCTGGCATGGGATGCGGTTCATCGAACTGGAATTTCCCCATCTGCGCGCGCCCCTGCGGGTAGCCGTCGGGCTGCGCTTTTCCACCGCGCGGCTGCGCCATGGCGGCAGCTTTCGCAGCAGCGACGCCGAACTCAACCGGCTCTGGCAGATGGGGGCTTACACCTGGCAGCTCTGCACGCTCGACGGCACCATGGACTGCCCCACCCGCGAGCAGGACGAATGGGTGGGAGACGGGCAGGTCGAACTACTCGTCAACCGCGTGGCGGACGGCAGCCAGGACATCGCGCGCAAATTCCTGCTCGACGCGGCGCGCGAGCAGCGCCGGGACGGCGCCACGCTGATGGCCAGCGACAACGGGCTGGAAAACACCGGGATCATTGACGACTACATTTTTTCCTTCGTCAACGCGGTACACGACTACTACATGCAAACCGGCGACCGGCGCTTTCTGCGGCGCATGCTGCCGCACGTCAACCGCGCGATGCACTGGTTTCAGGGACTGCGCCAGCCCGACGGCCTGCTCAGCCACATGCCGTACTGGGTATTTCTCGACTGGTCCATGCCCGACAAAAAAGGGGAAAGCGAAATCCTCAACGCCCTGTACTATCACACGCTGCAGAATGCGGCCGCGATGGCCGGCACGGGCGGCGAGGGCCGGCGCGCCGCGCGCTACCGGCAGGAAGCGCGGCTGATCAAGGCGCATTTCGCCCGCTTCTGGAATCCGCGCCGCCGGCTGTACATGGACGCCTGGGACCACGGCCGGCGCAGCCAGCTCGCCGGACAGCTCGGGAACGCCGACGCCGTGCTTTTCGGCCTGGCGCCGAAAAACCGGATCGCGGAAATCCTGGATCAGATCAGCAATCCCCGCCGGGTGCGGCTGCGGGTGCCGCAGCCCGGGGTCGGGAGCTATACCATGGCAAAGAATTTCAATCCGCGGCGCAATATCGCGCAGGCGCAGACCTACGGCATGTTTTTCGTACTGCGGGCGCTGACGCGCCATGGCCACGACCGCGCCGCGCTGGCATACATCCGCCGCCTCTGGGGGCCCATGATCGCCGCCGGCAACGATACCTTCTGGGAGAACTTTCAGCAAGACACCGGCACATCCTGCCACGCCTGGAGCGCCGCGCCCACCTATTTTCTTTCCGCCATCGTGCTGGGCATCCAGCCGGTCCGCCCCGGCTACGCCCGCTATCGCGTGGCGCCGCATCCCAGCGGGCTGCAATGGGCGCAGGGAGATATTCCAACCGTGAACGGCCGGATCGCCGTGCAATGGCGCTGGGATAAGCGAAAGGGAAAACGGGAATTCGATTTGACGCTGACAAACCCGGCAGCGCTGAGCGCCCGGATCGAATTGCCGCTCCGGCATGGACGGACGGCGCTCCGGGTATGGCTGAACCGGCGGCCCGTCCGCGGCGCCCTAAGGGTGAGCAAGCCGGGGCGGTATAAGGTGCGCGCGCAATATTAAAGCGCGGCGGGCCCTCTGGCCAAAAGGCGGAGCAAGAGTCAGGAACTACGGCGGATCGAGCAGCGGCCAGCATCTAACACCGGCGAGCAT
>JAKATS010000207.1 GCA_021818645.1 Acidobacteriota bacterium
AGAGCAGCAGCACCAGCGGAGCCAGACATAGGCAGATAATGTCGTTGACAAGAATCGCCGATAAAATTCCGCTGGTGAAAATCAGCACCGGCAGCAAGTGGCGCGGCATGATGCGGCGCTCGACCGTGGCTGCGATCCATTCAAAAAATCCCGCCTGATGCAGATGGGCCACAATCAACATCATGGCGAACAACAGCACCAGGGTCGAAAAATTAATATCGGCGATGGCCGCCCGCGGGGTTAGCACGCCGATGGCAAACATGCCGACGGCGCCGATCATGGCCATGCCGGGGCGGTCAATTCTCAATCCGGGCAGCTTGCCCAGCGCAAATACCGCGTAAGAGGAGATAAAAATGAGGGCGGCCAGCAGCGTCTGCCACTGCGCCCCATGACTAGCCCAGGGCATAATCTTTCAGCTTACCGCGATCACGGCTTGCGGGCGGGCGGCAAGCTATCATAATCAAAGTGGCGGGGCCGCTTTTCTTGCTTCACTGTTCCAGCGTTCAGCTTCGGTAATTGAGCGGAAGGGCCATTTCCATCCGCCCCGTCCTGCCACGCAGGACGGGGACCCCGGCGATCATAAATCTATGTCCATGGAACCCAATAACCGCCGGGACGCTTTTGACCGGCGCTATTTTGATGATCCCGACTATCCGCCCGGACTGAAAGGCGGGGATGAAGTCCGCGGCTACGGGTATTATCCGGACTACTTCCCCGTAGTTCAGGCGCAACTGGCGGCATTAGCCGAGATCACCAGCGGCGGCACGCTGCTCGATGCCGGCTGCGGCAAAGGTGCTCTGGCCGAATATGCCCGCCGGGAGTTAAGACTGCACACCGTAGCTACGGATGCCAGCGATTACGCGCTGCATCAGGCACGCCAGAGGCGCGGCGGACAGTTTACGGTCGCCGCCGATGTCATTGCCCTGCCCTTTTGCTCCCAGGCTTTTGATCTGGTCTGGTGTAACGGCGTACTGCAATACCTGCCCGGAGAAGCGGCGATTCCGGCCTTGCGCGAACTGGCTCGGGTTGCGGGTCAAGCAGCCTTTGTCTCCAATATCGCGGCCTGCCATCGCCATGGCGAATGGGGCCGGCATGATGATTTAACCCGTCTATATCTCACTCCAGGGCAATGGGAAAGTCTGGCCCGGCGCGCCGGCCTCCACGCACTGGCGCTGCCGTTTGAAGGCGAATCAGCGATCCTTCTGCTGGCCGGCATCACTTCCCTGTCCGCCTTTCGTTTTGTGGATCGTGCGCTCGAGCTCATGCGCCGCCTCGGCGCTCTCGATCGCGACCCGCCCTTACTGGCACATTTCATCCGGAAATGCCGCGCGGCGAAGGCATGAATGCAAATCAACTCACCCTGGTGAAATTTTCTTCCATGCGGGCCAGAATCTTTGGCAATGACTGCGGGGCCTTTCCCGGCAGCACGGCGGCAAACAAGTCACCATACCGGTCCAGTCTGCGCCGCACCGCGGCAGGAGTAAAACGTGCCGGATTCAGACGGGAATTCAACTCCTGCCACTGCAATGGGGTTGAGACCGGAGCTCCCGGCCGGGGCCGCATCGCATACGGCGGCGGCACCGTCTTGGCCAGGGCATTTTGCCGGTAATCCAGGTAAATTCGGTCTGCGGGCCGCTGCCGCACCGCCCAGACCTCCGTTCCCAGTCCGGGCGCCCGCTGAGCCGCCAGCCGCAATATAATGGCGGCAAACTCGGCGCTCTGCGCATAGCTATAGCCCGGCTCGAGCGGCACATAAATATGAATTCCAGTTGCCCCGGAAGTTTTGGGCACGCCAATAATGCCGTACTCCTCCAGTACCCGCCGTATGGCCTGTGCTACGGTCACAACTTGGGCAAATCCAGCTTGCGGGCCGGGATCAAGATCGAGCAGGGTGAAATCCGGAGATCTGGGAGTATGAACGCGGCTCATCCAGAGGTGAAAATCTATACAGCCATAATTAACCAGGTAAAGAAGCGTGGGCGTGTCATTGCAGAGCACGTAATTAATATGACGGCGTTCCCCCTGGGAAGGCAGCGCGGCAGTTGCAATCCATTCCGGCAGATACTCGCCCGCCTCTTTTTGATAAAACGACTCGCCTTCGATGCCATGCGGATAGCGCAGCAGAGAATTCGGCCGGTCGCGCAGATGGGGCAGAAGAAATGGCGCGATATCGTGGTAATAATCGAGCACATCGCGCTTTTTCAGCTTATCGCCGGGAAAATATATTTTGTTCAGGTGGGTCAATCGAACTTCGATCTCGTCCAGTTCCACACTGCCGTTTTCAGCCTCTCGCGCCAGAGGTAGCGGCCCCTGCCGGTGTGGAATTTCTCTGCGCCGACTCTCCGCTTGCTGTCCGGCAGTTGGCCGCCAGGGCATTCGTTCAATGGTGGCTTTTGGTATGGTTTCCACCGGTTTTGCGTGGGTAATGAAAAAACTGATCCGCGCGTAGTCCTAAAAACACCGGTATGCGCAGGTGTTCATCGGGTGTCATCTCCTGGTATGAAACCTCGGCTACCCGTTCGGGTTTCACCCAGGTGATCGGTTCGCGGAGCTTCAAATCCGCCAAACCAGGCGGTGCATCCGGCACGGCATGAAGCTGCCCCGCGATTGTCCGCAGCAGGCTTGCATCAAAACCCGTGCCCACACTGCCCAGGTAATGAAACCGGGCAAGCTCCGCCTTCCACTCGGCCAATAACAATGCGCCAAAATATTTTCGCGCGCCACGCGGCGCGGTAAAGCCCACCACCACCGCTTCCCGTCTGGTTTCCAGTTTGAATTTCAGCCAGTCACGCGACCGGCGTGGTACGTAATGCGACTCCAGGCGTTTGGCGATTACGCCTTCCAATTGCAATTGCCGGGCTTTATCCAAAAGACCCGATCCGTCTTCCAGCACGGCATCGGAAAGCCGCACATGCGCCTGAGGCCGCAGCCGGCGCAGCAGCCAATCGCGGCGCTTGCGCCATGGCGAAGCCGTAAGGTTATAGCCGGATTTTTGTCCTGGAAAAGCGCAGTAGAGCAGGTCAAAGACATAAAATACCACCGGCCAGCGCCGCTGCGCGGCTTGAATATCCTGGACATGCAGCAAATGCATGCGGTACTGCAGGCTATGAAAACTTGGGCGCCCCTGCGGATCAAGGTAAACAATTTCGCCATCGGCCAGGACGGGAGCGTCAAACGCCAGCCGCAGTTCGTTCAACTCTGGATATTGAGCCGTAATCTCCCGCCGGTTGCGCGAAATCAGGCACAGCCTGCGGCTTTCGATATAGGCCAGCGCGCGCACTCCATCCCATTTGATTTCGTAAGCCCAATCGGGTGAGGCAAAAATCTTTTCCGCGGGCGTGGCCAGCATGGGTCCGGCCAGTTCGGGCAGAGGGCCCGGCACAGCGCCGATGGGGGGCCAATCAAGATCATGCTCAGGCCCGACCGGCTCGCGGGGCAATAATTCAGGCTGCACCGATGATTAGATGGCGGTGCGGCCGCTTTATATTCACGCAGGATTGCCTGATGCAGGATGCTGAACAGGGAGGATTACGGATCTAACTGATCTACGGGCCTTAAATTCATGGTGCGGAAGGCGGGACTCGAACCCGCATGCCTTGCGGCGCCACCCCCTCAAGATGGTGTGTCTGCCAGTTTCACCACTTCCGCGCGTCTGTTTGTTGATTTTAACGCGGCTGCGCCTGGGGCGCAATCTCCGCTCCGGCTTCCCCCGATCCGGTGTCCGCCAATCCGTCACGGACATGTACATGTTTTCGGCCAACTGATGCGCACCAGGCATGAATGATCCAGGCGGTAAAGATCGGGACCACGATCACCAGCACGCGAAGCACACGCCGCATAACCACCACCGAACTGCCCATCGCTACCGCGATCACATCATCGCCGCCGGCAACTTCCAAAACCAGAATAAATGCCAATCCCGCACAGCCCAGCGCCGTGGCCCAGGGCATTTCCCAGGGCCGGCGCAAAACGTTATGAATGCGAAAATCGAAGCTCAGCCACTGCGCCAGAAATGGATACGAGTAGAGAAAGATAAATACCAGTGCCGGGAATAAAAAACCGGGAAAAAAGAGCTCGGGAATCAGCCAGCGGCCCACGTGACCATTTACCCCCGGAAACAGACGCATTGCGCCTTCCACCCAGCCCAGATACCAGTCCGGCTGCGCCCCGGGCACAATGCCGATGGGATTATACGGCCCATAGACCCACACTGGATCAATCTGCACCCAGCCACCCAAAGCCGCGATACCGGCAAAAACGCCGAAAAACAGGGCTAGTGATTTCATCGTGTACACCGGCCAGAAGCGCGACCCCACGATCAGCTTTTCTCCTCCACCGGCGCCGGGGTAATTGGTATGCATCTGCCGCCAGATGATGCCCAGGTGGGCCAGAATTAAAAATGCCAGCGCCGCCGGAATGAAAAATATATGCCAGGCATACATGCGCGGCAGCGTGGCCGGATTGGGACTGGTACCGCCAAAAACCAGAAATGCGAGCCACGGTCCAACCACCGGAACTGAAAGCAGAATCGCATAGCCAACCCTCAACCCGGCGCCAGAGAGCACATCATCACATAGCGAATAGCCAAAAAAACCATTCGCCAGGGCCAGCAGCAGCATGGTCAACCCGATCACCCAATTCAGCTCGCGCGGTTTGCGATATGCGGCAGTGAAATATATCCGCGCCAGATGGGCAAAGATGGCGGCTATAAAAATATCCGCTGCCCAATGATGCATTTGCCGGAACAACAGCCCTGCCGGAATGTTGAAGCTCAGGTGGAGCACCGAGTAATACGCCGCCGACATGCGTACCCGGCGCAGCGGCCGATAGGACCCATGATAGATGACCGCAACCGAACTGCCCTGATAAAAGACCGCCAGAAACACCCCGGTAATCACCAGCATGACAAACGAATAGAGCGCGATTTCGCCCAGCATGAACGACCAATGATCGGGAAAGACATGGTTCATGACCTTGCGCGTGAATTTCGCCGCGCCCAGCCGGGCATCCAACCATTGCGCCACGCTCTCGATCACGTTGGCATACCCCAGAATCCCGGTCCTGGCGGCTGATTAAAACCACCTGCGGCCCGCAAATAGCCTTTGGTGTCAATACAAAGCGGCAGGCGAGGCAAGGGCTGCGCCGCCGGTCCGCCCGTGGGGCGCGCGCCGCGCAGCACGTCAAAGGTGGATTGATGGCAAGGGCACATCAATAAATGGGTGGTTTTTTCATAGAGCCCCACCGGACATCCGGCATGAGTGCAAACCCGTGAAAAAGCCAGATATCCGCCCGGAGCGACGAATTTATTTTTTCCTAATATTTTCAGGTCATCATCGCCAACCCGGATCAGTACCGTCTGCGCTTCTTCTGACCCAATCTGATCTTCGGGAAATACCACCACAGTACTGCCCGGAAGCAAATCGCCAGCACGCACCGGCCGGCCATTTTCCATCATCAAGTTCTGCCCGCGCCGCCAGATGCGGCTCTCAAGCGCCCGATAGGGATGCGGTATCATCGAACGCAAAAGCGATACCGACATTGCCGCCATCAGGCCCGCGCCGGCCGCGGTCATGGTCCGCAGCAGTCCCCGGCGCGACATATCGCTTTCGCTTATCTGGAAATCGGCCGCCAGCGCAGATCGCTGGGGCGCAGAAGATCTGAGTTCTTCGCGCGGTTCCACCGCTAATTTCTGATTCGTCAGCCGCCGCGCGTTTAGCGTGAGGGTAAGCGCCAGGCCGGCAAAAAAAACCGCCAGCATCCCGCCCAGGGTTTGCGTATCACCATATGTCCAATACGCAATTAAAAATCCCACCCCGCCGGCTAAAGCTGCCGCAGCCGAGATTCCAGCCCACATACCGGCCCAGCTCCAGGCGGATTCTTCCGGCGCCAGAGCGAGCGGTTGATCCGCCGCCCGTCCACGGGGCGGAGTGGGCTTCGGAGCATCCGCGACCGCTGGATGCAGCCGGCCCATTGCCAGGGATTTTCCCGCTAGCCAGAAACCGGCCAGCGCCCCGGCGAGCTTCCAAAATACGGCCGCCAGCAGCACCCGGATGGAAGCGCTTTTTGAGCGCCGGCGGGATTCATCCACATCATCCGGCGCGAATTCCTGACTCATCCCTTCCCTCCTTTTTCCAGCCAGATGGTAAACACCATCAGCGACAATGCCAGCGCCCACGCCGCCGCGCCTTCCGGCACCGGGCCATTCCAGTGCAGTGCAGCGCCGCCGGGATGCGAAGGCCGGCGCAGATACCGCACATAATCAGCAATGGACGCCACATCCTGCGCTGACAATTCAGCCCGGGAAAAACGCGGCATCGGGCCCGGCCCCCAGCGTATGGCGCCGGCCACCAGCGCCACCGGTTTGCCCCGCAGTCCGGGAGCATTCAGGCCGGTAAACCCCAGCGCTCCACCCTGGATCACCGCCCCATGGCAACTGGCGCAATTGACCCGGTACAATTTCCCTCCCTGCCCCAAGCGTCCCTGGGTCAATGGAATCACCGCCAGATGACGCGCT
>JAKATS010000264.1 GCA_021818645.1 Acidobacteriota bacterium
GGCTTTCTGTTGCTTTTCCCCCCGGGAATTCATTACAATCCAATTCTTTGCACTATGTCCAGGAGAGCAGCTGCAAGCCGCCTGGAACGAAGGGCAAGGCGGATTGTTCACCAGGGATGGAGGCGAAAAGCGATGGCACTGAAACTCAGCCGGAGAGATGACAGCGGCGTCACCGTGATCGAGGCGCATGGCCGCATAGTTCTGGGCGAAGAGACCAACAAGCTGCGGGAAGAGATCAAGCAACTGCTGGCGGCGGGCGTGAAAAAGATCGTGATCAACCTTTCCGACGTGGATTTCATTGACAGCAGCGGCCTGGGCGCGCTGGTGGGACTTTACAGCACGGCCAATGCGCAGGGCGCCAAGATCCGGCTGGCCAGCATCAGCAAGCGCTTCCACGAACTGCTGATGATCACCAAGCTGCTGACCGTCTTCGACGTTTACGACGACGAAGCGGCGGCGATCAAAAGCTTCGCCTAAAGGGCGAAACCATTGCGGGCAGATTCGAGGCCGCCAGCCGGAAGTCCGGCTGGCGGTTTTCATTTGGGAACGAACCATGGCTGGCGCGGGCTCCAGGGTTCGAAACCTTTTTCCAAGCCGGCCGAATCCATCCAGTGAACTCACCATCTGCTGCGGTTTGTGCCCCATAAAAACGAGCCGCCTGCTTTTTTCAGTCGCGGGCGCGGGCGGCATTGAGTATTCTGAGTACCACGATGCTCGAAGTGCTCATATTGGGCAGCGGCAGCGGGGGCAACTGCGCCTTGATTTCCAGCCCGCGCACCAGCATTCTGCTGGACGCCGGCTTCAGCCGGCGGGAGACGCTGCGGCGGCTGGACGGACGCTCGCTGGAGCGGCTGGCCTGCATTGTGATTTCGCATGAGCATTCGGATCATGTCGCCGGGCTGCCGGGCCTGAGCCGCAAACTCGAAGTTCCCGTTTATCTCAACTCCCGCACCCATGCGGCCCTGGGCGCGGCGGGCGAGGCGCTGCCGCGGGTAGAATATTTCACCACCGGCCAGAGCTGGCAAGTGGGCGATATAGAAATTACGCCCTTCACCATTCCTCACGATGCCGTCGATCCGGTCGCGTTCACGCTGAGCTGCGGCAGCAGCAAAGTCTGTTTTGTCACCGACCTGGGCTATATCCCGGAAAACGTGAAGGATCAGCTAAAAGGCGCCGACTGCCTGGTGCTGGAATCGAATCATGATCTCGACCTGCTGAAAATCGGCCCCTACCCCTGGCCGGTGAAGCAGCGGGTGATGAGCCGGGTGGGGCATTTATCCAACCTGGCCCTAGCCGAGTATCTGACCCAGGACTTTGACGGCTGCGCCCGGCATCTGGTGCTGGCGCATCTCAGCCAGAGCAATAATCTGCCGGAGCTGGCTCAACTGACAGCGGAAGCGGCGCTCCGCCAGGCAGCCAAAAGCCCGCGTCTGACGATCGCCAAACAGGACCAGCCGTTGCCGGCTATATTATTGGAATAAAAAGACTTAACCTGATAATTCCTGAATTTACCCATTCTACTCATTGACACGGTTTTGAAACACTGCTACAAATGAAATCTCCTGGGGACAAGTCCTAAAGACTACTGAATTTCATACCTTTACTGCCGTGCGCCAGCGATATTACATATTTTTAGTCCGGCACGACGCCGACGGGCAGCTGCGCCGCACCCCGATCCGGGTGCAATGGGTAGGCACGTTCGTGGCCTGTGCGGTCGTGGGGGCAGTCACCCTGCTGGGCCTGGCCGGCTCGTATCTGCGCATGCTGGGCAAGGTGCGGGAATTCAATTCGCTGCGCCACAAGCAGGTGGTACTGCTGCACGAACTCGACCGCAGCCGGCATGAAGCCCTGCAGACGCGGGTGGAGATGGCCAGCCTGGGCACCCTGGCGGGGGAAGTGGCTTCGCTGTACGACCTGCGGCATAATCATTCGCTGCGGGCGCGGATGGCGGGAGTGAAGACGACGGAGCCGGGGCTGTATCAGACCAGTGCGAACGACCTGCAACTTTTGCGATCCTGGGCCGCGCGGCGCACCGTGCTGGGGCCCTGGCGCTGGGATGGGCCGCGGGTCTGGCGGCCTTCGATGTGGCCGGTCAACGGGCGGATTTCCAGCAGCTTTGGCCAGCGGATTGATCCGCTGACCGGGGAAGGTGAATTCCATACCGGCGTGGATATTGCCGCGCCCTACGGCGCGCCGGTACGAGTGACGGCCGACGGCCGGGTGACTTTTGCCGGCTTCATGACCGGCTATGGACGGCTGATCATTGTATATGACGGCCATGGCATCCAGACCTATTACGCGCACCTTTCCCGCTTTGCGGTGACGGTGGGAGAGCGGGTATTCCGGGGCCAGATTCTGGGTTATCTGGGCGAATCGGGCTGGACGACGGGCCCGAACCTGCATTATGAAGTGCGCATAGACAACACACCGGTCAATCCCTATCCCTACCTTTTTGCCCGGCGGCACCGGGTGGAAAGCGCCGCGGCAGCGTTTTAATTCCTGGCGCGGGTTCCGACCGTCCGTGCCGCAAAACACATTCTGGCAGTAACCGGCGAGGCGATGATAGCTTAAGCGCTTATGGCCACGCCGAAAGCACCAACTCCAGCGAGACATCCAGTTCCCCCCTTCTGCCTGCCGTTCCTGCTGCTGGGGCTTTGGCCGGCGGGGCTGAGGGCACAAGCAGTCAACGGAAGGCTGACGGGCACAGTGCGGGATGCCAGCGGCGCCCGGATCGCGGGGGCGCGGATTACCGCGCAGGGGCGGCATTTTCCCCTGCTGCGGCAGACGCGCAGCAACCCTGCGGGCGAGTTCCGGCTGGGCAGCTTGCCGCCGGGAAGTTATCAACTCACGGTGCGGGCGGCGGGGATGGAAGCAGCGCGGGCCAGGGTGCAGATCCATTCCGGCATGAGCCGGGCAATTACGGTGACACTGCGGCCGCGCACGCAGGAACAGAACGTACAGGTCAGGGGCAACGCTTCCTCGATTACCACGGCACCGATTCAGCTTACCGGCACGGTGCAGGAAGCGATAATCACGGCACGTGACCTGGGCACGATCCCGCTGGCGGCGCGCAGCTTCGCCAATATCGCCTATCTGGCGCCAGGCACCGAACCGGTCGAGCCCTCGGACCCGACGAAAGCCCGCATCACGGCGGTATCGTTTGGCGGCAGTTCGGGCCTGAACGACAAATTGACACTCGACGGCGCCGACGACAGCGACGATTATATCGGCGGGTTCCTGGAAAACGTTTCGCCCGACGCGATTCAGGAATTCACGGTGCAGACGGCGCAGGAAAACGCCAGCGTGGGGCGGACGGTGGGCGGGGCGATTGAGATCAGTACCCGGCGCGGCGGCAATCACTGGCACGGCAACGCCGGCGTGCTGGAACGGGCGGCGGGACTGAATGCCCGGTTTCCCATTGACAACCCGGCGCCCGAACCCAAACAGCCGTTTTCGCGCCAGAACTATTACGGCAACCTGGGCGGACCGCTGCTCCCTAACCGGCTCTGGGGGTTTGCCGGCGTGGAATATGTGCATGAAAACGCCAGCATCGCCTATAGCCCGACCACCCTGGAACAGTTCCGCGCGCTGAAGCAACTCGCCCAGGACGGCCTGATTCCGGGCGTGAGCCAGATACCCCTGACGAACTACACGCCGGTTCCATTTCACGACCTGATGGGCGACTACCGGGTGGACTGGATGCAGTCGCAGGCTTCGCAGTGGTTTTTCCGGCTCACGACCGACAGCTATCGCACGCAGAACGCGCTGGTGCAGCAGGCGACGCTGGCTTCGACGGGCGTGACTTCGCACAACGTTTATACCAACGCCGAAATCCACAATAGCTGGGTTTTCAGTCCGAACTGGGTGGGCAGCCTGGTGCTGGCCGGCAGTTTTCTGCGGCTGAGCGAAACCCGCAATTCGCATCTGGGCTATGCACTGGCGTTTCCCTTCAGCTCGACTTACAGCACGATCTCGGGTTTTGAGACCCTGGGCGACAATCAGTTTGTGACGCCGATCGCCGCGTTTCCGGTGGAGCGGGCGCAGGAAAAATACCAGTTCCGCTACGATCTCAACCACGACACCGACGATCATGACTGGCGGTTCGGGGTGGGCATCATTCATGAGCCGGTGCTGAGCGGAGCCCTTTCGGGCACGGCCGAAGCGCTGACGGTCTTTACCCTGAATCCGGAACAATATGTGAACCAGCCGAGACAGTTTGCCATAGACCTGCACTGCGGCGCGGGCGCAACTCCCGGCACCACCTGCACGCAGACGCCGGCCTCGGACGGAAGCTTTGCGCAGAATGTACAGCGGCTGGGCGGATATGTTGAGGACGCGTGGCGGGTGACACCGCGGTTCACCGTCAACTACGGGCTGCGCTACGATACGACTTTCGGGCTGTTCCAGGCCTCGGGACGCAGCCAGCGGAGCAACCCCGCATATCTGACACTGCGGGCACTGCAGATTCCACTGGTGAACGGAGTACCGCATGACTACCGCGGCGAGCTGGCACCGCGTCTGGGGCTGGCGTGGGCTCCGGGACGGCATGCGCGCACGGTATTCCGCGCCGGAGCTGGCCTGCTCTATAACGACCTGGCGCAGAACGGCTGGGTAACGGCGCTGCAGGCGGTGAATCAGCCGCCGGGACCCTGCAGCGCGCCGGGACAGGCAGGCTGCCTGCCGGGCGCGGCAGCGGACGGAACGGGAGCACTGATTGACCCCAGCTATCACACTCCGTACGCGGTGGATATCAGCGCCGGATTTGAACATGCGTTTTCGCCCAACTGGTCGCTCAACATCTACTGGCAACATGAAGAAGGCAATCACGCCTACCGGGCGTACAGCTATAACGCGGGCTACGATCTGTTTTCGCCACTGTATGCGCATACGGCGACAGCACAGCGGGCGGAAGTGCCGAATGTGATGGTATTCCGCTCCGATAACCGCTCCCGCTACGACGGGCTGCTGGCGCACCTGCAGGGAAACGTGACGCACCGGCTGCATGTGATCGCCAACTACACGCTGGCAAGCGCCGATACCTGGGGCTGTGTGCTGGGCGAGCTGTTTGATTACGTGAACGGCGTCTGCAACCCACTCGATGCCTTCGCCCAGGGCGACTATGGACCCTCGGGAGAAAACGTGACGCATCGGCTGGTACTGGCGGGAATCTGGGACGCGCCAGGCGGGGTGCAGTTTTCGACGCTGACCCAACTGGAAAGCGCGCGTCCGTTCACCATGACCACGCCGGTTGACGTAAACGGGCTGGGCAACACCACGAATGACCGGGCGGTGATCAATGGAAGACAGACTACGCTGGATGAGTTCCGCGGCACGCCGTATATGCAGGTGGATTTGCGGGTGAGCCGGCCGTTTCAGATGCATGATGGGGGCCTGAGGTTTTACCCTTTCGTGGAATTTTTCAATCTGCTCAACCGCAACAATCCGGGGGCGAACTATGTGACCAACCTGGCCGCGCTGCCCACTCCGGTGAATAACCTGGCCAACGCCACCACACTGTGCCTAAATGCCGGATGCACGGCGAGCGAGCCGATCACCAGCCTACGGCAGATATCAGTACCGGCCGGAGCGCTGGGAGATTTCTTCGGCCCGGGCACGACGGTAGGGATTCCGTTCGCGGCGCAACTGGGAATGAAGCTGAGCTTTTAGCAAGGGCATACAGTCCTTGCCTGGCACGAACCCCAGCATGGCTGCGCCGTGCAACCCGCTTACCCTGGCGCGGGCCCGGAGAAACCCAAGACACCCGAGGGGGATTTTCATTCGATCCAGCATGAGGAACTGCATGAAAATGAAAGGATTCAGAACGCCAGGCCGGGTTGATTGAAAAATCACGATGTGTCGCATTTTTGCGTGGAAGATGCGGGGAATGAGATCCATCGCGATGCCGGAAACGGAAACAGGCGCGAGTTGAAAGAAACGATCGGCATAAAAGCACACGTCGAGCGTGGGTGGCGAAATGGGCGATTGATTCGACATTCAACCAGTTTCGCCAGACGAAGGCTGCGGGTTGGAAGTTCAGATGGATTGCGTCATGAAGCAAGACAAAAGCTGAACGGCTGAAGGCCGCCAGCCGGGTGTTGACGGATGGAAGCGGAGGCAGGAGCTGAGAGCCGGGAGACAAGCCCGCTCGACAGCCCAGGCCTTACCGCCCGCCCTGAACGGCTCAGGCCCGGATGGGCACCAGCGCGCCCGCGGCGAGGGCGCGGCTGATCTGCCGGCGAACGTGCAGCAGGCGGGATAAAAAGCCGGGCTGACGCGAGGCCGGAACGACGGATTTAGCCGCCGGCTGAGCCGTAGGCGCGGATGATTCACCAGAAGGCGACGCCGAGGATTCTCCCGAAGCCGCAGGCGGCTTGCCGGAGGATTCACCCGCGGGCGAGGGGATGACGGGCTGATCGGGCGGCATGGTGTCGTTATCCACGGGAAACTCAATCGCCTGATAGCCTTTGCCCATGTTCCAGTGCTCCCATTCCTTCGATTGGGGATCGAAG
>JAKATS010000208.1 GCA_021818645.1 Acidobacteriota bacterium
AGGGGTCCTGGTAGGTGACGGTGACGGGCAAGGGGGACAGACCGGGAGAGAGCGGGCCGAGCTCGACCAGAAATTCGCTGATGTCGCGAACTTTTTCGGCAAACTGACGGGCCGGGGCACTGAATGACGGATCGGAGGCGAGCAGGTGGCCGTAGTCCTTGAGGCTGGCGCCGCAGCCGGCGGTGTGGCTGATCAATGCATCGCAGTCGAGCGCGGCAAAAGCCTGAATATTCCGGCGCGCTAGGCGGCGGGCGGCAACGCGGCGGCCGGCGTGGACATGCAGAGCTCCGCAGCAGGTTTGCGCGGGCGCCACCACCACTTCGCAGCCATTGCGCTGCAGCACCCGCAGCGCGGCCCAGCTCAACTCGGCCGAGGCCACGTTCTGCATGCAGCCGGCCAGAAACCCGACCCGGGCGCGGCGCGGGCCGAGGGCGGGAAAGGTATTGCCCCAGGCCGGCCAGAACGGACGCGAAGAAAGCCGCGGGGCTAGGCGCAGGGCCTGATTCAGGCCAAAGAGATTGAGAGCGGGAAACTTTTCCGCCCAGCGGTCGAGGCCCAGCATTTGCGCCATGTGCAATAGCGCCGCATAGGTTTTCAAACCCGCGCGGCGGGGCAGAACTTGGTTATATAAATGCCCGGAGAGCAGCCGCGATCCCAGGTCGGGCTTCAACTCGCGCGCCAGTTGGGCGCGGGCAGCCTCGATAATTTTTCCGTATTCGACGCCGGAGGGACAGGCGGTTTCGCAGGCCCGGCAGTCGAGGCAGCGGTCGAGAAAAGGAGCGGCCTGAGCCAGGGGGATGCGCCCGGCATCGGCCTGGGCGATCTGGTAGATGCGTCCGCGGGGCGAGTCCATTTCTTCGCCCAGCAGGCGAAAGGTCGGGCAGGCGTTGAGGCAGAGGCCGCAATGCACGCAACGGGAATAGTCGCGCCATTGCGGGCGATCCTCATCCAAGATTGGAATTTCGACGGTCATGCCGTTCCATTTTCCGTGATCAGGCCGAAGGGATCGGGAAGAATATGATGCGGATCAAGATGTTGTTTGAGCTCGCGCAGAAATGCGCGCGATGTGGCCAGCGGGCCCCAGGCATTGAGCGGAGATGCGGCGCCGGGAACGGTGAGCCAGGTTTCGCCCAGGCCGGCCAGCAAAGAGCGTGCGGCGAGAATCCATTCCGGAGCGGGCGCGGGACGAAGCGCCAGACGATAGACGCCCAGGCCCAGCCGGCCCTGGAAACCGAACGCCAGGCCGGCGCTGCGCGCGTGATCGGCCAAGAGCGGCAAGGCGCGAAGAGCCAACTCGGGCGGGGCGCTGAAACTCAGCGGGGCCGAAGCCGGCCAGGCATTCCATTCATCCCAGAACCGGGATTCCCTGTCCTCAGGGATGGCCACGAGTTGGCTGGAAATCTGGCGGGCGAATTCCGACAGTTCCTTCTGATAGCGGTGGTGAACCGGCTCTTCGCCGGCGCAGCGAACGAGCGCCCAGAGTTGGGCATGATGGGGAGGAGCTAACTCCGGCGGGACCATCGCCGACTGCACAGACGAGGCCAGCTCGAAGGCGATGGGCTTGAGATATGAAGCCATGACGGCGGCGCGAAAACGCTTCGCAGCTTCCCATCCGGGGCAAGGAACCAGCCAGGTGGCAGTGGGCGCGGGCGCGGGAAACAGACGGAAATTGACCGCGGTGATGATGCCGAAACTGCCGCGCGAACCGATCATGAGCTTCATTGAATCGTAGCCGGCAACATTTTTTACCACCCGCCCGCCGGCCTTGACGAGTTCGCCCGAACCGGTGACAAATTCGATGCCGATGACAAAATCGCGCAACGAACCGTAGCCCTGGCGCAGGGGACCGGAATGATTGCCGGCGAGCGCAGCGCCCAGGCTGAAGTCCGGGCTGGGCAAATCAAAAGGCAGGAATAGACGCTGCTCGGAGAGACGAAGCTGAACATCGCGGGGCGTGAGACCGGCCTCGACGCCGCAGGTCAGGTCGTCCGGCTCCCAGAAGCGCCAGGCGCGGAGTTGGCTGAGATCGAGGCGGATGGAAGATGAATCAGAAATAGAGGAATCCAATGAGATGGGAGTGAAACGGGCGATCGCTTCCTGCAGACAGGCCTGGACTTCCGCCGGGGAGGCGGGAGCGGCGAGATTTGAAGCGGAAGCAGTCGTCATACATTTGGACTAACGACGGAGTCTGAGGAGGAAAATGGCGCGTTGAGCTGCCAGGAGTTCATGGTTTCGCGGCAGGCGCGGAACTCGGGCAAGAGCTTGCCGGGGTTGAGGCGGCCCTGGGGATTGAAGGCGGCGCGGATGCGGTGCATGAAGTCGAGATCATCTTCGGAAAAGATCAGGGGCATGAGCTGGTCTTTTTCCATACCAATACCATGCTCGCCGGAGATGGAACCGCCGACGGCGGCGCAAGCGGCGATGATTTCGCGGCTGGCGGCGACGGCGCGATCGAGTTCGCCGGGCTGGCGCTGATCGAAAAAAACCAGCGGATGGAGATTGCCGTCGCCGGCATGGAAGATGTTGCCGAGCTGGATTTTATAACGCCGGGCGATTTCATCGGCGGCGCGCAGCAGCTCGGCAATGCGGGTGCGGGGAATGACTCCGTCCATGACATAAAGGCTGGGGGCGATGCGGCCGGCGGCGCCGAAGGCATGCTTGCGGCCTTTCCAGAGGCGCTGGCGCTGTTCGGCATCGCGGGCGAGCTGAACCTCGCGCGCTCCCGCCTGCAGGCATAGCCGGCGCACGGCATGCATGCCGGGCTCGACTTCTTCCTCGAGCCCTTCCAGCTCGATGAGCAGGACGGCGGCCGAGTCGCGGGGATAGCCGGCATGAATGTAGTCCTCGACCGCACGAAGGGTAAAGCCATCGAGCATTTCGAGCGCGGCGGGGATGAGGCCGGCGGAAGTGATGGCGGAAACGCTGATGGCGGCCGCATCAATGGAATCGTAGATGGCCAGCAGCGTGCGGGCGGCTTCGGGACGGCGAGTGAGTTTGACGGTGATGGCGGCTACGATGGCTAGCGTGCCTTCGGAGCCGGTGAGCAGGCCGGCGATATCTGGGCCGGCGGTATCGAGCGCGGCGCCGCCGGCGGAGATCCAGCGGCCGTCGGGCAGAATGGCCTCAAGGCCGGTGACGTGGTTGACGGTGACACCGTAGGCGAGCGTGTGCGGGCCGCCGCTATTTTCCGCCACATTGCCGCCAATGGTGCACGCCTGCTGGCTGGAAGGATCCGGGGCGAAATAATAACCGGCGGGCGCGGCGGCGTTCGACAACTCCAGATTCACCACCCCCGGCTCGACCCGGGCGCGCTGGTTGGCATAGTCGAGCGCGAGAATGCGGCGCATGCGGTTGAGCGCAACCAGAATGCCGCCATGACGGGCAATCGCGCCGCCGCTGAGACCGGTGCCGGCTCCGCGCGGAACCAAAAGCAGTTCGTACCGGGCGGCGGTTTCCACCACGAACTGCAATTGCTCGCGGGTTTCAGGAAAGACGACCAGATCGGGCAGCGCCGTATCTACTCCGCCGTCGTATTCGTACAACATGCGCTGCACGGGCTGGTTGAAAACGGCGGCTGAACCCAGACGGGCCGTAAGTTCGGCGGAAGCCGACTGCAGAGCGGCAGACACTGAAAAAGTATAACAGGGCAAGCACAATTATTTTGACTCGCTATGTGAGAGTTCCACCTGCAAAAAAACAGCCGGAAATTTGAATCCATACAATCCGGCGTTCTTTGGCCAGATTTCGTTTTCTGGAACAAACTTCAGAGTCATGACCGCATCTGTGACGGAGGTGAGGCAGGGCGGAGCCGGATCAGAATGATCGAAGCGGTCATGCTATGGAACGAACCCAACAACCTTTCCCACTGGGATTTTCATGAGGATCCAGAATGGAAAACATTCGCTGCCATGACCCTGAGAGCGGCAGCGGAGATCCGACGGCATAACCCGGCAATGAAGCTGGTTCTGGGCGGAATATCGCCGGTGGACGCGGGATTCATAAGGCATCTCGGCCATTCCGGGGTGGTCGAAGCCATGGACGTGATCGCGATACATGGTTTTCCGTTGGACTGGAACCATTGGTCCATTCATGACTGGCCGCGCCAGGTGGAGTTGATTGAAGCCGCCTGCGGCAAGCCGGTATGGGTTACCGAAGCGGGCGCGTCATCGTTTGGCGCCGAAGAGGTTCAGATTTTCGGACTGCAGCAGACGGCGCGATATCTGTTGGGGCGGGTGGAACGTGTCCATTGGTACAGCCTGCTGGATTTGCCGGCGAGTTGGGACGCCACGACGCGGCATAAGGAAAGCGAAGGCAGCGCCTATTACCGGCATTACTACATGGGAGTGGTGCGGGCGGATGGCGGTGCGAAGCTCGCCTACCGGCATTTTCCCGCAGGCATGGGCATCTGCCAGTGGTTTCATTTCGAAGATCCTCGGTTGACCCAGGCGGTGGAGCGGCTGCGCGAGTTGGGAGTGAAGCATCTCCGCACGGGATTGAGCTGGGCGGACTGGTTCCGGCCGCAGGCGGAAGCCTGGTTTGACCGGCAGATACGGACGCTGGAGGAGTTTGATCTGACCCTGACGCTCTGTTTTACTCCAGAACATCTGGGGCGGCAGCCGCACCACACCAGCCCGCCGCGGCACCCGGAAGATTTTGCCGTTTTTGCCGGCTGGGTCGCGGAGCGGTATTTAAGCCCGGCACGCGGACAGAACGCGGCTGCGGGGCTGCAAACACAAGAATGGATTGAGGCGGGAACACATGTCTGAACGGGTTTTAATCACCGGAGGGGCCGGATTTGTCGGCCAGCATTTATCACGGGAACTGGCCCAGGCTGGCTACCTGGTGCGGATTGCCGACAACTTCGATCCGCAGGTTCATGGCGAAGAAGCCGGTATGAAAAATGCAGGCCGCAATGGCGACGAGATGAACCATGCGACCCGGGCGGTGGAATGGATGCGGGGAGATATCCGCAATCCGGAGTTTCTGAAGCGAGCGCTGGCGGGGGCGCACGCGGTGGTGCACCTGGCGGCGGTAGTGGGCGTGGGACAGTCCATGTACCAATACGACCGGTACGTGGATCACAATCTGCGCGGAACGGCGGAACTGCTGCAGGCGATTCTGAAGGAAAACCAAAAGCCGCGGGGCAGGATACGAAAAATCGTTCTGGCCGGCTCGATGTCCATTTACGGCGAAGGCCTGGGGCAATGTTCCCGCTGCGATAAGATTGTACAGGCACGGCGGCAGATGGAGCAGCTGCAGCGGCAGATGTGGGAGCCGCAATGCCCGCGCTGCCAAGCGGAACTGAAGCCGGTGGCCACGCCGGAGGACAAAAAACCGGAACCGGCCTCGGTCTATGCCTTCACCAAATACGGCCAGGAGCAGCTTTGCGAACTGTTTGCCGCGAGTTACGGCATCGCCTCGATCAGCCTGCGATTTTTTAATATCTACGGCCCGGGACAATCGCTGCGCAATCCCTATACCGGGGTAGCCGCGAATTTCGCGGCGCGGCTGCTGCGCGGGCAGCCGCCGCTGATTTTTGAAGACGGCCGACAGCAGCGCGACCTGATCAGCGTGCACGACATCGCGCGGGCGGCGCGGCAGGCGCTGGCTCGGGCGGAACAACCAGGCGCGCGGGTGTATAACCTGGCCTCGGGGCAGACGGTGAGCATGGGCGAGCTGGCGCAAAGGCTGGCGCGGGCGCTGGATTCCGAAATTGAGCCGCAGATTACGGGACAATACCGGGCCGGCGACATACGGCACTGCATTGCCGATATCAGCCGAGCGCGGGCGGAGCTGCAATTTCAGCCCACCGTGAACCTGCAGGACGGATTGCGTGAACTGGCGGATTGGCTGCGGCGGGAAGAATATGAAGGCCGGCTACAGACGCGCTGTCCCCTGCCCCAGCCGATCGCCGAACTGAATGCCTGGGGGCTGACACTTTCCGTCTCGGGCCGCACGAATTAAGCGGCGGGGCCGGTACGCCGTTGCGTCGTGACTTAGATCAAGGAACCAGCGCAGGAGCCTGACCCCATGAAACCGCTCCATATTCTGATCACCACCGATACCTGGGGCGGAGTCTGGACTTTTACCCAGGAGCTGGTTTATCAACTGCGGCGAAAAAACTGGACCGTAACTCTGGCCTGCCTGGGAAAGCCTCCGGATGCTCAAAAGCGGAAAAAGCTTTCGGCGTGGAAGGTGGATTTCCATAGCGCGGAGTGGCGGCTGGAATGGATGCCCGACAGCCAGCAGGATGTGTATAAAACCCGCGACTGGCTGCGGGAACTGGTGCGGCGGACACGCCCGGACCTGTTGCACGCCAACCAGTTTTGCGGAATCGGCAGCGGGCCGGCCGGCCGTGAACTGCTGAGCGTACATAGCGACGTGATCAGCTGGTGGCGCGAGGTGCGGGGAGAAGCCGCGCCGGACAACGCCTATCACGACTGGTACCGTCAACTGGGCCAGAACGCTCTGCGGCAGGCAGCGCGGGTGACGGC
>JAKATS010000366.1:0-2362 GCA_021818645.1 Acidobacteriota bacterium
ATCAGTTCATTGCCCTCGACCTGATAATGCAGTTGCCTTTGCGTTTTTCCGGCCCGGATGCGCAGAATGTCCGGCGCGGTAAACGTAAATACCTTCCAATTGGCAATGCCCGCGATTTCCGCATAGCGGCGGATCAGGTTGGGTTGCGATACGTAACTATGCCGGCCGGTTTGCACTCCCTCCACCCGCCAACTGCCCGGCAGCAGCCGGCCAAAGCGGGCAGAAGGATAGATGTGAACCTGATTGGCGGGCCGGCTGCCCTGGGGCAGATACAGGCGGCTGGCGCAGCCGCCGCCCGCGAGAAGGCATAGCATCACCGGGGCCAGGACCCCGCTTTTTAAATTCATAGGCCCGCTTCGTCCCGGATGGCCTGCGCGATCTCGCCGGCATGGTGGGCGACGCGCGCCTCGGATTCGGCTTCCACCATCACCCGCGCCAGCGGCTCGGTTCCCGAATAGCGGACGATGACCCGGCCGCGGCCGTCGAATTCCCGTTCCGCCGCCGCAATCTGCCGCTGCACCCGATCCATCTCATGCAGCGCCCGCCGCTCGCGCACCCGCACGTTGATCAGTTTTTGCGGAAACGCGCGGTAGCCGGACTGCAGCGCGGAAAACGTTTGCCCGCTGCGCGCCAGGATCGCCAGTAACTGCACCGCGGTCAGCAGGCCGTCGCCGGTGGTGGAGTCGGCGCCAAAAATAATATGTCCCGACTGCTCCCCGCCCAGCCGGGCTCCGGTGGCCTGCATGCGCTCCAGCACATAGCGGTCGCCCACCGCCGTGCGTTCCAGCCGGATGCCGTTCGCCTGCAGCGCCAGCTCCAACCCCAGGTTCGACATGACGGTTGCGATCACCAGCGGCGGTTCCAGCCGGCGCCGGGCCAGCAGATCGCGTCCGGCGATCCATAAGATGCGGTCGCCGTCCACCAGGGCGCCTTTTTCATCGGCGAAGATCGAACGGTCGGCGTCGCCATCAAAGGCCACGCCCAGGCCGGCGCCGGTTTCCACCACCGCCCGCGCCATGCGCTCCGGATGCAGGGCGCCGGCTTCATCATTAATATTGCGTCCGTTGGGCGCGGCATGCAGCAGATGAATTGCGCAGCCCAGGCTGCGGAACAACTCCGGCGCCAGTTCCGACGCGGCGCCATGCGCGCAATCGAGCACAATGCGCATGCCGGCCGGCAGTCCGGCCTGCCCTGGCTCCGCAGCGGCCGTGTTCCGCAAATATTCCAGATATTCCTGCTTATAGTCCGGGTTTTCGCGCACGGCGATGGGTTCCACCGCCGGAGCGGGCTGAGCCAGCGCCGCGTCCATCAGGGCTTCAATTTCGTTTTCGACCGCGTCCGGAAATTTATAACCGGTATGATCAAATACTTTCAGGCCATTGTCGTGGTAGGGGTTATGCGAAGCCGAAACCATCACTCCGGCTGAAAACGGCCGCATGCGGGCCAGATAGGCCACCGCCGGGGTGGTGACCACGCCGGCATATTCGCTGCCGATGCCCGCGGCTTGCAGTCCGGAAATCAGGGCTTCGGCCAGCCAGCGTCCGCTCTCGCGCGTATCCTGCCCCACGATCACCGGCTGGGAATGATGCACGTGCAGCCATTCGCCCAGCGCCCGGCCAAACGCGGTCACGGATGCCACATCCAGCGGCGGCTGGCCGGCCGCGCCGCGAATTCCATCGGTACCGAAATATTTGCCCATCCGCTTTCAATTGTAGCCGTGAAAACGATGTCCGGCTGCGGCCCGATACCATCGAATTCAGATCCGAATTCCAAATTGGAATCGGCGAATCATCATATGTGTTATCGGTATGGGCTGCGCCGCCTGGCGGGAGGCAGTTTGGGCTGATGCGCCGGCTGCACCAGCAGCGTGGCATAGCTCTGGCCTGAAAGCCGTAGGCGCACCATGGGGTTGGGATTGTGAATATTGAGCGGCAGGCGGGTGGAGGCGATAATGCCGGAAATATTCACTATCACCGGCAGTACTCCCGCCTGGTTGCGGAGATAGGATGCCGGCCCGATGGCCAGCACCCGTTTCGGCACCAGCCGTACCAGCACTAACCGGCTGCCCGCCGCCAACTGCCCTTCCACCCGCGGTTCCAGGCGCA
Source organism: Acidobacteriota bacterium (assembly GCA_021818645.1). GTDB lineage: Bacteria > Acidobacteriota > Terriglobia > Terriglobales > SCQP01 > JAKAZV01. The sequence continues at coordinate 2,106 of JAKATS010000366.1, forward strand.
GCCAGCGCTGCACGATCGGCTGCAGATTCAATTGCAGCGCGGTTGGCCACAGGTTCACCACCCGCAAGCCGAACGGAGCCTGTACATCGCTGGCGCTGAGATTCACTTCCTGCCGGCCCGGGGCCGCGTCCGCCAGGTTCAATTGCACGGTCAAATCGGTGCGGCTGGCGCGGGAAACCAGGTCCACCGGCCCGCTCAGCCGCACATGGATGCGCCGCAATTGCGCGTTCACGATGACCAGATTTGAGGGTACGCCT
>JAKATS010000366.1:2372-6483 GCA_021818645.1 Acidobacteriota bacterium
CGCTCAAGCCGACTTCGGCCTGGGGCTGCCCCGTGATCGCGATATACAGGCCCAGGCTGATGAACAGCGCCGTCAGTTTCAGGGTCCAGTTGCGCGTGATCCAGCGGGGAAGCGTCATGTCCGTGGCCTCGCGGCCGGCAGGTGGCCGTTTTCGGGCGCAGGCTGAATTTCCACCGGCGGCAGATATTGCCCGCAAAGCTGGCTCAGCCGCGCCCGCAGTTGATCCAGGCTGAGGTCGGTTTCCAGCCGGCCGCCCACCGCCAGGCTGATGGTTCCCCGGGCTTCGCTGGCCACGATGGCGACCGCATCGGTTTCTTCGGTAATGCCGATGGCCGCCCGGTGCCGTGTGCCGAGATGGCTCGAGATTCCCGGGTTGGTCGAGATCGGCAGAAAACAGGCTGCGGCGGCCAGCCGCGTTCCCCGCACCAGCACCGCGCCATCGTGCAGCGGAGCGGCCGGGTTGAACAGCGCCAGCAGCAGGTCATAATTCAGCCGCGCGTCCAGGGCTACGCCGCTTTCGGCATAGGTGCGCAGCCCGGTATTGCGCTCGATCACGATTAGGGCGCCGATGGAACGCGCGGATAAATAATGGATCGCCAGCACGATATCTTCATAGTTATCCCCGCCGGGCGCATGAAACAGCCGCAGCGCCAGCGGGCGGCGGCCGATCAGCGCCAGTCCCTGGCGGATTTCCGCCTGGAACAGGACGATAATGGCGATGAACAGGTATGGCAGGGCCAGGCTGAGCAGCCAGTGAAGGGTGGAAAGGCCGCTCCATTCCGAGGCATAAAATGCCAGCACCAGCAGCAGCAGCCCCCACAAAACCTGGCTTGCGCGGGTGCCCCGCAGCAGCAGCAGGCAATGATAGATCACCCAGGCCACCAGCAGAATATCCAGCCCGGCCAGCCAGTTCAGCTGCCGCAGGGCCTGCATGAAATTGGCGGAATGCACGCGGTATCCTTGCGGTTCTTACGCAGCGGCATGGCGGCAACGTGCCCGCGCCTGCCGGTTAACGGAACGAGGCCAGGGCCTGGGCTTCGTCATCATAAACATCAAAAACCGTGTACAACTTGGTGATTTGCAGCAGATCGTGCACCTTGCGGGTTAAATGCAATAATTTCAGCTCCCCATCCTGCCGGTGCATGGCCACGTAGGCGCTGACCAGTTCGCCCAGTCCGGAACTGTCAATATAGGCGACTTCGGCCAGGTTCAACAGGACTTTGGCCTGAGGCGTCTGCATCCGTTCCTGCAGGGCATTGCGCAGCAGCGCGCTGCCCTCGCCCAGGGTAATGCGGCCGGCGCAGTCGAGCACCGTGATGTTACCGATCTGGCGTTGATTGATGACAAGGCTCGGCATGTTGATTCAGTTCTTGTGGCCGGAGGCATTCGCTTCACGGCGCCGTTTGCGCATGCGCACCTCGGTGCCGTGCGGTCCGGGGATCAGCTCCACTTCGTCCATGAAGGCGCGCGCCAGCAGCAAGCCGCGGCCCGATTGCCGCAGCAGATTTTCCGGCGCCAGCGGATCCGGCAGATCGCCGGGATCAAAGCCGCGGCCTTCATCCTGAATCGCGATGAGCAGCGACTCGGGCGACAGCCGCAGTTCCACTTGAACATGCTTGTTCAAGTCGTAGGCGTTGCCATGAGAAATCGCGTTGACCACTATTTCCCGCACCGCCATGGCGATCTGGTGCTGGGTATCCTCTTCGAAACCGGCCGCGCGGGCAAAGGCCAGGACCTCGTTCTCGGCCTGCTCAACGCTCTCGATTCGGCTCTCCAGATTCAACGACCGATGAGCTGAGTTCATCCCATCCGCCCGTGGTTGCGACACCGCGTCCATGCGCCGGTTCCAGCACAGGCCGCTCCGCTCCCGGCCTGGGGGGCAGCGCTGGAACGCTGGAAATTAATCATACGCTACTTTGGGCTTGTTTCCCGGCGTCGCCGCGCCGGGAGGATAAGGATACCCGCACTCCCGCAGCCATTGCCTAATCGCCGCCCAGCGTTGCCGGGCATTCAGCCGGAACGCCGGACTGCGAAACTGCCCTTCGCGCCCGGTTTCCCAGCGGATGCGCCGCGCCAGAAACATATAAAATTCCCAGCGCGCCTGCGCGGCCGTGATCTTCCAGGCGTGATAAATCTCAGAACATTTCCGGGCCATATTCCGGCTTTCCCAGAAACAGCCGCGAAACGACTCTAAATCGCAATGGCCGTTCGGCATGGGTGCGATGGCATGCAGCAGCAGAGTATATACATCATCCAGCGGGCCGCGCGTATCGTAACAGCCCCAGTCAAACACCTTGATTGCGTCCGCTTCCAGCAGCAGATTGCCGAGCCAGAAGTCCCCATGACTTGCGGTCAATGCCCACTCCCGCGGGTTTTGCCGGCCCAGCCAAGAGAGGATGCCATGGGCCGTGCCTGCCGGGTCCGGATCGAGGCATGAGCGCACCCAGCACCGGTTCCAATATTCACGGGCCGAGAGGTTGCGGGCCGGCACCATGGCCTGAAATTTACGCAGCCAGTCCAGCGCCCGGTTCAGGCAGATTTCCTTTTCCCGGCGCGCCATGCCGTGTCCGGGTCTGCCCGCCAGGCCTTCCATGATCAGGCACGCAGGCGGACCTGGCTTCCAATCATAACAACGCGGTATGCCAAGACGTCCTGCCCAGGGCTCCAGTTCCCGCAGCGCCTGGTATTCGCGGGCTAAGATGTTCCGGCCGGTCTCATTCGCGGCGGTTTTGGCGATCCACAGCGGCCTGGCGGCCGCGCCCATGCAGATGACCAGCTGCATGCGGGTCCCGGTCGCGGCGCGCAATAATACGCCGCCGGTGCGCTGCCATCGCCGCTCGATTGCTTCCTGCATAAGTTGCAAACAAGGTTCGGGGGTTGAGCGGGACTTTAAGAATCCATTCTCCGCAGGCTTACAATCCAATCGCCGGCGCGGCGCGCAATCCACGCCTGCGCCAGTAAGGGCGCAGCCCATGCCGGCTTTCGGCCGCCGCCCATCATTCCATGCGACCGCGCGTAACCCAGCGCAAAATTCTGCAAAGGAATCATCACGGCAGGCCGCTCCAGACCCAGCGGACAGATCCACGCGGTCTGCATGCGCAGCCCCGCGCGTGCCAGCCCGCGCCGCAGCCGGTTCCAGCCCCCATGGGTCCAGCCGCGCTTCCGCAGCCCAATGCAGGCCTGCCCCCGCGGGCTGAGCAAGCTGGCAAGCCGCGCCAAAAAATCAGTCCCATCCGGAGCCGGCATGGCAATGACCCCGTCATACTGCTCGCCCGATTCCGCCGCTCCCCGCCAGCCGGTTTCGAGCAGCCGGAACGATTGCCAGCCCTCCTGCCGGCCGCGCAGCCGCAGCCATGCTGCCCGTTCCGGGCAGGCTTCCGCCACCGTCAGTTCATATTCGTTCGCCAGGCCGGCGGCGCGCGCTCCGGCGCCGCAGCCGATTTCCAAGACCCGTGATGCGCGGGCCAGGGGAAATAGATCGAGAAATGCCGCCGGCTCCGAACTCAACCATTGCCACTGCCGCGAAGCCGGCACGTGGCGCTCGACCGCGCCGCGCCAGCCCACCCGGGCGGCGGTTGCGAGCATGGATCTCAGCAGTTGCGGCGCGGGGTAATCGGAAAATGGATTCGCAGTTTCTGGTTCAAGGCGGCGGCCGTATGGCCGGTTATTTTTGTCCTTTAGTTCAGCCGTTGAATTTTTAAACTCATATGCCGGCGTAGAGCTTGAGTTGGCGATACGCTTTAACCTTCCTGGCAATATCTAAGATGACCGCCTGGCGCGGTTTGGCTGCTTTGTTTTATGGATGGATTCTGGCTTCGTAAGCCGTGATGGCTGCCTCATGCCGCAGCGTCAGCGCAATATCATCCAGGCCTTCCAGCAGGCACTGTTTCCGGTAAGGGTCCAGCTCAAAATGAAATCCGCGGCCGTCGGGCAGGCTGACCGTCTGGGTTTCCAGGTTCACTGTGATCTGCAGGCCCGGCTCTGCGACCGCCGCCTGGAAGAGTTTTTCCATGTTTTCCGCCGGCCGGATCACCGGCGGCATGCCGTTTTTGAAGCAGTTGTTATAAAAAATATCGGCAAAGGAAGGCGCAATGATGCATCGGCTACTCAA
>JAKATS010000095.1 GCA_021818645.1 Acidobacteriota bacterium
ATGGTCTGGCTGGCGCATCAGTTGCGCGGTCCCTTTCAACTCCGGAATGACAGCTATGGCTGGCCGGTGGGAAAGGCGCCGCGCTGGCGGATCGCGGGCAAAGTCCTGACGGGACTGCACACCTGGCGCCGGCAATCGCGCGCGCGCCATGATTGGCCTGGACCGGGCCGCGGCCGCTCCGCAACCCTGCCCGCGAACTGGTCCTCACCGTTAATGTACGGACCGCTGCCGCGGAAGCCAAGGTAGATACGAAGCGATAAGCATCGCAGAGCTGCGTTGCCGTCGCCCGCCAATCCTCATGGATATCCATATACATTCCGGTTGGCTCGCTCCCTGCACCTTGCTCTGCTCGCTTCTCACTTCGCCTCAGCTTTATCCACAGGCAGAAAGTCGGGACCTGGCAGGCAACTCCGGCTTACTCACTCGATCTTGGCTTTCTAAATTCATCGGTGAACTCCTGGGCTGCCGCTGACAGCCGTAACTTTGAGCAAACAACTACGCCGCGGGTGCCTGCCAGGGATCTTGGTTACCCGCTTCTGCTTGTCGCACCAGATGATTTCGCATGGCTTTACGGCGGCTTTGCCGCTGCGTCATTCAGGAAGGCCGAGCCGGCAGGCCGGTGCGCAAATGGATGTTTTACGGAACTATAAAAAAATATTTTCCCGGGCATGTCGAAACTGGACCTCCGGTTCCGACTCGCTCATGAAGGCAATCAGCGGACGCGGCAAGCCCCGCTGAAACAATTCATTGAGGAGAAATGATCATGAAATACATTTTGCTGATGTCGGGAACCAAAGCCGGAGTGGCCGGCTATCACAACTGGGCGCAGAGTGACCGGGACATCCATATGCAAACCCTGAGCAGCATAGTGAAGGAACTGGTCGAGTCAGGTGAATTCGTCGCCACCCAGGGTCTGGCCGAACCGAAGGAAGCGAGACTGGTGACAGGCGAAAAAAACGGCCTGCCCGTTACCGACGGCATTTTCCCCGAAACCAAGGAATTCCTGCTGGGTTACTGGATCGTGGATGTGGCCACGCCCGAGCGAGCCTGCGCCATCGCAGGCCGCATTGCAGCGGCGCCCGGACCTGGAGGCATTCCCACCAACATGCCGATTGAAGTGCGGCGATTCGCCGAGCGCGGCGGTCAATAAAGCGGAAAGGCCGCTCATCCGCCGACCGGCGCCAGCGTTGTTCCGGTTGAATACCGGCCAGGGCAGCCGGTACAGTCTAAAACGATGAGCGGCCCGCTTGCGAAAACACACATTGAACCCCTGTTGCGGGAACTGGCGCCGCAGGTGCTCGGTGTACTGGCACGCCGCTATCGGGACTTTGCCGCGGCGGAAGATGCGGTGCAGGAAGCCTTGCTGGCCGCCTGCAGGCAATGGCCCCATGCAGGCATGCCGGAAAATCCCCGCGCCTGGCTGATCCGTGTGGCCGTACGGCGCATGACGGATATGATTCGCGGCGAATCAGCACGCCGCCGCCGCGAGATGGAGATGGCGCCGGAAATAGAACCGGCATCCGCGGCCGCAAACGCCATTGAAATAGTGATTGAAGCAGACATGGACCCCGAAGATACACTCATCCTTCTATTCATGTGCTGCCATCCCGCGCTGAGCCGGTCTTCGGCGATCGCGCTCACGCTGCGGGCCGTCGGCGGCCTCAGCACCGCCGAGATTGCCAATGCCTTTCTGGTCACCGAAGCCACCATGGCGCAGCGCATCAGCCGCGCCAAGCAGAACATCAAGGCCTCCGGCATTCCCTTTCGCCTGCCGGCTCCCCGGGAGCGTGAAACCCAACTGCCTTCGGTGCTGCGGGTACTGTATCTGATTTTTAATGAGGGTTATGCGAACAGCAATGGAGCGGCAATGCAGCGTCCGGACCTGGCCGGTGAGGCCATTCGGCTGACACGCCAGGCGCGGGCGCTGATGCCGGATCATGCCGAAGTCACCGGCCTGCTGGCGCTGATGCTGCTCACCCATGCCCGCCGGCATGCGCGGGCTGGAGCCAGTGGCGAACTGATTCCGCTCGATCAACAGGATCGTGGGCTGTGGGACCGGGCCGAAATCGCCGAGGGCCTGGACTTATTGCCTCGGGCGCTGAGCCAAGGCACGCCGGGACTGTATCAGATTCAGGCGGCCATCGCCGCCGTGCATGACGAGGCAGACCGGCCGCAGGATACCGACTGGCCGCAGATTCTGGCGCTCTATGAACTGCTGCAAAGTGTCGCGCCCGGCCCCATGGTGAGCCTGAATCATGCCGTGGCCGTGGCCATGGTGCATGGCCCCGCGCGCGGGCTGGAACGGCTGCGCAGCCTGGAAGGGGATGAACGCCTGGCCCATCATTACCGGCTGGAGGCCGTGCGCGCGCATTTATATGAAAAACTGGGCGATACCGCAGCCGCACTCCGGCACTTTCGCGCCGCTGCGGCGCACACCTCGAATCTACCGGAACGGAATTATCTGCTCGCCCAGGCCGCCCGGCTAACGACGGCCGAAAATTAACTCAGGCGTAGATGCCGCGCAGCTTGATGGCAAAGGCAACGCGATCAATGGCCAGCATGTAGGCGGCGGTGCGATTATCCACCTGGTGTTTTTCGGCGTAGCCGATCACGTCCTGAAAGCTTGATTCCATAATGTGACGCAGCTGGTCGTTGACTTCGCTTTCCTTCCAGAAATATCCCTGCCGGTCCTGCACCCACTCGAAATAGGAGACCGTGACGCCGCCGGCGTTGGCGAGGATGTCGGGAATGACGAAGACCCCGTGGGCGCGCAGGATCTCGTCGGCGGCGGCGGTGGTGGGGCCGTTGGCGCCCTCGCAGACGATGCGCGCCTGGATGCGGGCGGCATTGTGGGTGGTGATCTGGTTTTCGGTGGCCGCGGGCAGCAGAATATCGCAAGCCGCGGTCAGCAACTCGCCGGCTGGACGGGCCTCGGCCCCGGGAAAGCCCTGCAGCGTCTGGTTCTGGGCGCGATAGGCGAGGAGTGCGGGAATATCGAGGCCGCGGGGGTGATATAACCCGCCCTCATATTCATCCAGGCCCACAACCTTGTAACCGGCCTGGAACAGCAGCAGCGCGGCGTGGCTGCCCACGTTGCCAAAGCCCTGCACGATCACGCGCGTGTTTTCGCGCTGCAGCCCCAGCTTCTGCACCGCCTGATCGCAGACCAGCATGCAGCCGCGGCCGGTGGCTTCCTTGCGGCCGCGCGAGCCGCCGAGGTCGAGGGGCTTGCCGGTGACCACGGCGGTGACGGTCTGGCGGGCGTGCATAGAGTAGGTGTCCATAATCCAAGCCATGACCTGATCGTTGGTGTTGACATCGGGCGCGGGCACGTCGCGCTCGGGGCCGATAAATTCGAAAAGTTCAGCGGTGTAGCGGCGGGTCATCCGTTCGAGCTCTCCCTGCGACATCAGCCGCGGCTGGCAGATAATGCCGCCCTTGGCGCCGCCAAAAGGAATATTGACCACGGCGCATTTCCAGGTCATCCAGGTGGCCAGGGCGCGGACTTCGTCGAGGGTGACATCGGGCGCATAGCGAATGCCGCCTTTGCCGGGCCCGCGCGCGACGCTGTGCTGCACCCGATAGCCGGTGAAAACCTCCAGCCGGCCGTCGTCCATTTGCACCGGAATGTGAAGCGTGATCTCGCGGGTGGGATACCGCAAAACTTTCCACAAGCCTTCGTCGAGATTCAGTTTGCGGGCGGCGTAGTCGAAACGGGCGGCCTGCGACACCCAGGGGTTGGTTTCCAGCGCCTCGGCGGGCGCGACGGTTTCAGCCGGCACGGCGTTTTCTCCAGCCCAAGTATAAGACAGATGAACAAAAGGCCCCTCTCTAACCGGTAAGGAACGCTGCCCGCATCCGGCCAATGAATTGATTCCGCGAAATAGTTCAATAAAACCCCGGTTCTAATCAAACCCTTTATTGACCCTGCGCTCAAAGCAGATTGTAATAGTCCAGCCGTAGAAGCTTTTGAAAAATCAGGAAAAAATCATCATGAATGTTCAAGTGTTGAAGGCGCCATTATCCCGGAGAAATCTCAAATCGCAACCGCGGATTCTGTTGCCGGTTTTAGCGCTGATCTTATTGATGCCGGCCGTTAATCTCACAGCGCGGGCGCAATCAGGTCTGGCTCAACTGCAGGGCACCATTCGGGACGCTTCCGGACGGGTGGTGCCCGGCGCGCGCATCCTGCTGCGCGACACCCGCACCGGACTGAGCCGCCGCGGCATCAGCAACCGCGTCGGCCAATATTCATTTCCCAGCCTGGCTCCGGATCCTTATGCGCTGCAGGTCACCGCGCAAGGCTTCCGCGCGGCGCGGCGCCAGTTCACGCTGGAAGTCAACCAGCATCTGCTGCTCGACGTTCCACTCGCCGTGCACAGCATGACGGTACAGACCGTGGTCGTGGGCCGAAGCGCGGTGCTGCGCACCGCTTCCGCCAGCCTGGGCGAAGTGATTGAGCCCAAAATGGTGCGCGATCTGCCGCTCAATGGCGGCCATCTGCTCGACCTGGCGCTGCTCGCGCCTGGGGTGCATGGCGGCTCGGGGGCGCAGACCGGGACGGCGAATCCGCTCTACTGGCGTCCGGAACAAAACTCCGCCCTGGTGGCGGGCGGGGCGCGGGACAATGCCAATGTTTATCTGCTCGACGGCGCCACCGATACCGACCCCACATTCGGCACGCTGACACTCAGCCCGGCAGTGGACGCGGTGCGCGAATTCAAGGTGCAGACCGGCAGCTATTCGGCCGAATTCGGCGGCGGCGGCGGCGCCCAGATCAATATGATCACCCGCTCCGGCTCCAACCGCTGGCACGGCGATATTTATGAATACCTGCGCAACAGCGCGCTCGACGCCCGCACCTGGAATGATGTCGGCGGCAGAGCGCCGGGCAAAACCCCGCACCTGGCGCAAAACCAGTTCGGCGGTTCGCTGGGCGGCCCGATTCAATCCAACCGCACTTTTTTCTTTGTCAACCTGGAAGGCTTCCGGCTGGGCCAGGATATCGTGAATTTCGATACCGTTCCCACGCTGGCCGAGCGCCGGGGCAATTTCAGCCAGAGCGGCCATCAGATTTACGATCCCAGCTCAACCTACAAGAACCCCAACTATAACCCCAATCAGCCGGTATCCTCGGCCAATCCGCAGTATTTGCGGAATCAGTTTAGCGGCAATATTATTCCCCGCCAGGATATCAACCCGGTCTCGGCCGCGGTGCTGCAATATGTGCCCCTGCCCAACATGGCTCAAAGCGGCCCGGATTCGAACAACTATTACGATGTGCGCGGTCAGACGGACAACTCGAACCAGGCCACGATTCGCATTGACCATAATTTCCGCGGCGGCAATCTGCTGATGGGCCGTTACTCCATCGAGCATGAAACCGATTTCGTGCCCCAGAACCTGCCCGGCTTTGGCATTAACGACAACAATCAGGCGCAGAACTTCACCGTGTCGTACACCCGCATTCTTTCATCCAGCAGCGTGGACCGCATCTGGGTGGCGATGTCGCGGCTTTCGATGCATCGCTATTCCCAGGACAACTTTGGCGCCAATCTGGTGCAGCAGCTCGGCATTCAGGGCGTGGGCTACGGCGGTTACGGCGCCTATGGCCTTCCTTATTTCAACCTGCAGGGATATACCGGCTTCGGCGATTCCTTTGCCGCCACGCCGGTGCAGGATTGGGACACGGTGGCGCAGATCGGTGATATCTGGAACTATCAACTGGGCCGGCATAGCCTGAAAATCGGCGGCGATTACCGGCGGTTTTTCTGGCCCATGTGGGGCTTTTTTGAAAACCGCGGCTATTATCAGTTCACCAACGGTTTTACCACCCGCACCCTGACCAACGACGGCACCGGCTCGGCCTTTGCCAGCTATCTGCTGGGCCTGCCGGTGGTGAAACAGGTACAGCAAGGCGTTCCCAGCATGGATCTGCTGCAATGGTATGGGGATGCTTTTATTCAGGATGACTGGCGCATGAATTCCCGCACCACGCTCGATCTGGGCTTGCGCTATGAATACATGAGCCCGCTGTGGGACACCGAGCATGAAGGCAGCAACCTGGAGTTTATCAACGGCAAGTCTTTTGCCTTCATCGGGGGCCAGAGCGGCATGCCGGCCGGCCTGATGTATGCCAATAAGTTGAACTTCGCTCCCCGCTTTGGCTTTACCCGGCAGGTGGGCTGGGGCATGGTGCTGCGCGGCTCCTTCGGCATTTTCTTTACCCCCGTGGATATGAACACCTGGTGCGACCAGCGGCACAATCCCCCGGAAGTATTTCAGGTGGGGCAGCAGAGCGACAATTTTACCCCCAGCCTCAACGGATATAATTTCGCTCCCGCCGTGCTGGGAAAAACGCCGTTCAATTTTTCCGCCTTTACGCCGCACAGCCCGGCGCAGCAATATCATCAGTGGAGCCTGAGCCTGCAGAAAAGGCTGGGGCGGAACACCGTATTGGAAATCGGCTACACCGGCGCCCGC
>JAKATS010000131.1 GCA_021818645.1 Acidobacteriota bacterium
GCCCGACGGCAGCTCGACATCCGGCATGAAGTACGGAGTCAGCAGCTTCCGGTTGGGCAGATAATGCTCGACATCAAAGATCATCGCAGGCCTCGTTCCCATATCCGCTGCGCCAGCGATTGCGGCGCCACGGCATAGAGCACCAGGTAAAACGCATTGCGCCATGCCTCCCAGGCGCGGCGCAGCGCTGGCTTTGCCGGCGTGCTATTTCGCCGCATCGGCCGGCGCCGTCGGCGGATCCGTCGGCGGCTGGGCCGGCGCCGGAATCGGGGTCGTATCCGGCAGCAGGGCCTGGATCGAGGCCGGCGTGATCTCGGTATGCGAGGCATCTTCATACGCGGTCACCGCCGTCTTGCCCAGGCTGATCAGCTCCTTGATGAATGCCGCGGCGCGTCCCGCGCCGAGCACCGTCAAGGCCTCTTCCTCGAGCGCCCGATCGCGCCACAGCGTCAATACGACGTGCTTGGCATCGGTCTCGATCTCGATCGCGATCTTTTTGAAGGTCGAAGGGGTGGAAGCCGCGGGAACGGCCGCGGCGGGGGTTTGGGGTTGATTGCTCACAACGTTTTCTCCTGAAATTCAGACAATTTGCAGTCAATGACTGCAATTAGCTTCAAACGGCCCATCGGGCGATCGCCGCCCTGGGCGGATTCGGCCGCGGTTGCATGCGGTACACGGCGGCATTGGTTTGGGCTTCCTGGCCCAGTAGTGCTTCGAGCGGCTTGAGCGATGCGGCCAGCGCGGCCATCAGGGCCACGACCTTGTTCTGCGCGTTGATCAGCGCGCTCGAGCTCCCGCCGCCTACTTTCAGCGAGGCATAGGCGCCAAAGGCTTCCACGGCCAGCGCGTCGGCCGCCCGGGCCTTGGTGATCAGCACATAAGTTTCCTGGGTTTGCGGGATCTTCGCGGCGCGGTAATCGGCCGCGGCCTGATCAATCGTCGCCTTGGTAGCGGCCAGCGTCTGGTACGTGGTTCGCTCCCAGCTCGAGCAGGCGGCCAGCATGAGGCAGACCGCGGCCACCAGGATGAGGCTGAACAGCCCCGAGATTTTGTGGGCATGAAATTTCATGGTCTTTTTCCCTTCCTACACGGCCTATGTCCTGGGGCCCGAATGGGCGCCGGCAACGGCCGCGGTCTTGTTTGTACGCGAGGCATCGCAAACACCTCCCGCCGGCGCCGCCGGCCGGGCCTAGCGCAGCAGATTCGCGCCGATGAAAGTCAAGTGCCCGGCATTGGCCGCGCCGCTCAGCTCGTTCAGACTTCCCTGGATCACGGAGTTTTTCACGAACACGTGCTTTTTGATCATCAAAAACGGGTTCTGTGCGGTGCCGAAGGTGGTTTCGACGCGCACGGGTGCGTTCATGAAGTTGTAGCGATTCGTGTCGGATATGGAGACGCTGAAAGCGCCGGCCGACTGGTAGTTCCAGAAATAGCACTCGAAATCGTAGCTGGTGACCTGCACGGAAAACGGCACGTTCGCCGCATTCGCGGCGAGGTTAAACGGCACGTCGTACTCGTACAGCTCTTTCGCCGAGGCCTGGCCCGCGCCATCGCAGATGGGGCAGGTGACCCAGGATTTTTGATCGGGCGCCGGCAAAACCTTATGGCCTTGGCAGACGTCGCATGGGCGGGACATACAAGATTCCTCTTTCTTTCGCCGGCGCGGCCGGCTCGAATCAAAATCAGGGGGCCTGCTTTTTGCTGGCGTGAAAATGGCCAGGCTCTACTGCACGCCGCGATAGAGCTGGGCATCGAGCACGATGTAGATCTGCAACCCGACGCCGGCGGGGTTCGCCGCGGCCGCGGTCAGGGCAAACCCTGTTTCCGCGCGGATCGTCCAGTTGAAGGTTTCACCTTGCTCCAGCATGTACGGCTTGGTCAGCGAGAACACCGACCGCTGGTCCACCGAACCATTGCTGGTGGTGTAGAGCGGCGCCGATCCCGTGGGAGCGGTCCCAACCTGCGCGGCGGCGTTGAGCACCATGCCCGCGCCGGCCGACAGCAGGAACGACGGCCCCTGGAAATACGGCTTGGTGCCGATCGTCCAGGTGTGGCTGCAGTTCACGCCGAAGAGCATGAGGTCGGCGGGCACGGCATCGTTCCGGGTATAAATCCGGTACGAAAGCAAGTAGGCCCGCTGCGGCGCCGGCAGTTGACCGGACGCGTTCATGTTGGTCTGCGCCAGGGTTTTCCCACCTTGGCCGACCTGCTGCTGAAACAGCGTGGTCACCGCGGGAAAGTTGGCGCCAGCGGCGACGGTGAAAGAGTCGTAGAGGGGTTGATCTATGACGTCTTCCACGCCGCCGAGCACCGGGTTCGCGAACCGCGGCAGCGCGGGCCGGCCGAAGCGGACGGCGCCGAGCAGTCGAAGGTTCTGCTTCCGCAGCTCCTCCGGCAATTCCATGAATCTGTGATTGCGCATCTTGTCACCTCCCCTCTATGGGGGAATCAAAGCCGGGCGATGCCCGGGCTGAAGATTTCAGTTAGGCCGCTTGCGGAAACCGCGAAGACAGCCGATGGGCCGCGGGCAGCGGGTTCGAGGCCGCCGGCGCTGCCGTGGCTTTGCCCGTGGCCGGCGAAACCGCGACCGGAGCCGCGGGAGCCGGCGGCAGGGCCGCCTGGTAAGGATCCACGACCACCCAGTTGCCGTTTTGCAGCTGCGAGGTGGTGGGGACCGGGAAGGGCGTTTCGACGAAATCGCCCATGCCGTCGGAAGCGAAGTCCATATCGCCCAGGCCGGAGAGCGCCGCGGGCGTGGTCTGCGATACTTTGTCGGACCAGATCCGCAGGATCGTCGCCGCCAGGCCGCCGCCCATCACGCCCAGGGCCAGCGTGCCGGCCTTGGGAATCAGGCCGGTGAGCCAGCCCAGGCCCAAAGCTACGCCCAGGTTCGCGGCATAGCCGGTGACCCCGGTGTTTTTGGAGCCCAGGACGGCCTGGGTCAGGCCGCGGGTCGCGACCGCGCCGGCAGCCGCGCCGGCACCAACCTTGACCACATCAACCAAGCCGTACCCGCCGAAATGGTGCGGGTTCTTCTTGGCCCGATGGGCCAGGCTGTGGCTCGAGCGCTTTTTCTCGAGCTGGGGATTGGATTTACGCTTTTTCTTGCGTCCGTCTTTTCCGTTCATCGCCAAGATCAATTCACCTCCTGTCAGGGGATTTCGCGCGGCGCGCTTTTTGGCGCGCCGGTGCCCCGGTTCCCGCGGGGCTGGATTCACCATGCGAACTTTTTCGAGTTTTGGCATTGCATTGCCTCGTTAAAAATGAAACCCCGGCCCGATCGCCTCAAGCGGGCGATCCGCGGCCGGGGGGTTGGTTTCAGGTTGGGGTCGAGCTAGGCCCGTGCTGTCGCGATCCGAGCCACGCCTCCCAGGAAATATCCTCGCGTCACGTTTGCTTGCTTGTCGAGCCCCAGGACCATCAGGTTGCCCTGGCGGTCGGGCTCGACTTCCACAATGTCAATATTCCGGCTGCCGTCCATCGCCACCAGGACGATCGAGCGAATCGGGCCGTAAACCGGCATGTCGCCCAGCTTGCCCTGCAGGAAAGCCACAAGCTGCTGCGGAGCCAGTTTCACCACCACGCGCTGGCCCTGGCACTTTGGGCAGACCGGAGATCCCGGCTTCGGCGGATACAGGCCCGTCGCTTCCTGGCCGGTGCCGCGGCAGCGAGGGCAGGCGATCGTCTTCGTTCCATTGCAGGCTGCGCATTTGTGCGGCTTGCCGATCATCCCGATGCCATGGCACTCGCAGGCCTCGAACGGGCCTCCGGTTTTAAGGCAGTCGCAGACGGTCTGCTGCAGCCGCTCGCCGGCGCCGCCGCACAGCTCGCAGGTGCTCGCTTTTTTGCCCTCGCACTGTTCGCACTTCACCGCGCAATGCACGCAGGGCGCGGCGGTCGCGGTGCGCTTGTCGGGCAGGCCTGGCCATTCGGTGACCATCACCAGGTCCATGCGGTCATGCCGCCGGCCGATCAGCGGTCCGGAGCCGTAGAACTCCATCACGCCTCGGTCGGTGCGGATCCGCATCACCTGGCCCAGCATCTGGTACTGGCCCTGGGCGATGATCTGCGACTGTTCGGCAATCGCCTGCTGCACATACTGCTGGGCGGTGGTTGGCGGGTTGGATATGGTTGGCGGCATAGGGGGGTATCCTCTCAATCAATGATTCCGGGCGCTTCCACCCGGTATTTCCCGCCGACCGCGAACAGCCGGCAGTTGATCTGGTCGAAACACAAGGTCGGGCGCACGCCCGAAACTTCTCCGAAATCGTGGTAGTACTGGATCAGCTCGAAGCTGTCGAACTTCTTCCGCCCAACATACTCCACGCGATACCAGGCGCCCAGGCGCACATAATCTTTATGCGCGTCGGGCGAGAGCTGCTTGAGCAGGCTGCGGATGTCCTGGTTTCCGCCCAGGAAATACAGCTGCCGGCCGGAAGGGTCGGAAGCGAGTGCGATGTCGTCGCCCTCGAAGATCAGCTGCCGCAGATACGACTGGACGATCTCTTTGCGCTTTTTCGCGCAGTCGGTCTGGGCCAGTTTGCGGCCCAGCTCGAGCTCGTCTTTTTCCGGCAGGAACGCCACCGCGGCCAGGTCGCCCAGCTTGGTATAAACCTTGGGCACCTCCGCCGCGATTCTCATGTCCACGACCTGGCCTGGCTCTTTGCCGTGGAAATCCGTGTAGAGGCCGATGGCTTCGGCCAGCTCGGCCTCGGATGGGTTCCGGCCGTGCCGGCGGACGACCTCTTTCAGCTTCAGGGTCAGTCGGGCCTGGCGGCCGGTGCCGCCGCGGTCTCCGCGATGTTTCTTCGCCCACTGCTCGAGCGTCAGGCCTTCGCTCTTCGCCGCCGCGGCCGGGTTGCGTAAAAAGTCGAAGGCGCCGGGCTTCCGCTTCGGCTGGGCCCGCAGTTTTCTGCCGGCGCGCTCGATCCGGCTGCCGACGGCATGCGCCACGCGCCGCTTGGCGCGGTCAATCATGCCTTCGACTTTCAGGTTGTGCGACTTCGCGAATTTCTTCGGGCTTTGCCGGGCCGTGCGCTGCGCGGCCTTGTAATCGCCGTGGTAGCAGTGCGACCGCGCCGAATCCTTCTGCAGCTCGCGAATCTGGTCGAGCGTCACCACCTCGCGCCCGCCGCCGCCGAAGCCGAACAGGTTCCGCTTGCGCCTGGGCAGCGGGTTTTTCCGGCCCGGCCGGAGCGTGACGAAGCTGCCCTTCTGGAATGAGTCGGGCGAGGCCTGGCGGAAACGCAGGCGCCGTGAGCCTGGGCCCGCCGCCTCGAGCTTGCCGGTCCGGAAGCGGTGCCGCTTCAGCCAGGCCTTGGCCGCCGCCGGCGTATAGCTCGCCGCGGGGAAGAGCACGCTTTCAATGCGCAGCTTCTGCTGGCCCTTCGGCCGCCCGGCCACGAACTCGATCCCGGATTGGACTGGCTTCGCCATTACGCGGTTTTACGCTCCTTCAGCCGTTTCACCTGGATGACCTGGCCGGGGAAGTGCGAGCGCAGCCACTTCGCCGCATCGTTCGCCGAGCCGCGCTCGGAGTGCAGTAGCATCACCCGAGGGTTGCGCGCGCCCCGCAGCACCGCCCAGGGCTTGGCCGCGGCCTTCGCCGCCGGTTTCCGGCGCGGCCGGCGGGCGGCTTTTTTGGTGGGCTTGCGATTTTTGCTGAGTTTCGGCATAGTGGCTTTGGTTATGACTCCAACTTGTTCGACTTGCAATCAGCAATTGCCCACGGCTTCCAAGTGGGCACGACAGGCAAAGTTCCTGCTGGAATTGCTGTGGGTTTTATTTTTTGCGTTTGTTTCATGGCTTTTGGGTTATATCATGGGCGGACAAGCATCATATAAATATATGAAGACTCATCGTTCAGATATAACTAGTTCATCACAATTGCTAACCCCACAACTCCCACTGCGCCAATCCCTAAGATCGTCAACCAGCGTGAAGACGACAATGGATTAGGTGCTGTTGGAATGGTCGCTAAAAAGTTATCAATCTGATGATTCCCTTGCGAAATTGCATTGTTCACAAAGGCATTAACCTGGTCAGAGGGGAATTTTGTCAACAGTGACGGCTTCATGGCTCGAATCGCGGCTGCCTGCTGAGCTTTTGCAGTTGCTGCGATCTTTGCTTTTTGTCCAGCAGTAGGCTGTCCATACCAAGCATTGGCCATTAATTGACCCAATGTTTGTTGACTTGCCCATTTTCCGAGGCTTATCGCCTGTGGAAGCGGGTTTAGAAACAAATTTTCCAGCGACAGGCCAGTCTGGGCAAGATACGATGCAAGTAAATTGCTCATCGCCGCCCCCGTTTCATGCTGGTAACAGCCAAAACCACGGCTGCAAGGCCGCCGGCGCCCAGCACCAGGTCGCCGTTGGTCCAACTGGAATAAATCGGCGAGGGCTTTTTCCACCAGGCCGAGAAACTGTTGGCGGAAGCCGTGGGATTCGAGGCCGGCG
>JAKATS010000238.1 GCA_021818645.1 Acidobacteriota bacterium
GGCTTTCCAGGCCCGCAGCGGCTCCAGGCTGTGGGTCGTCAGCACCTGCGGCACATCGTAGAGCTTTTTCGCCCAGAAACCGGCCATCGAAACATACCAGGTATGGGTATGCACCACGTTGACTCCGGCCAGCGCTTTGATGGAATCAAGATTCACGCTCAGGGCTTCGAGCGCCGCTTTGAATTTGCCTTCCGTGGTGGCCAGTTCGCTCCAGGGCTGGTGGCCGCGAACAGTCAAATGGCCTTGCGCTGAATGCTGATCGCCGAAGGCGTGTACTTCGACCTCAATTTTTTTGGCCAGCTCGCGGGATAGGTAATCCACATGTACGCCGGCGCCACCGTAGATGTAGGGAGGATATTCGCGGGTAAATAGGGCAACTTTCACATCAGACTCCAATCAAGCGTGAACGGCCGGGTCGCATGGCTGTGCAAGTGTCTGGAATTTCGGAAAATTGAAATCAATGACACCGTGCAATGCGAACTTCTGCGGGGAAGCTCCGAAGCGACATGGCGGAACTTCAGATTATCATGATGCGGGCTGGCTCTACCCGGCCGGATGGGTGATTTTAGTGAATAATCATTGAAGATGAAGAGCGAAAGCAGCCATAAATCCTCCCGTCTGCGACAACAGGCCGAAGGGTTATTTCCCGGAGGCGTCAACTCGCCAGTGCGCGCTTTCAAAGCGGTAGGAGGAGAATCGCCCTGGCTGGAGCGCGCATCCGGCGCTTATGTCTGGGATGTGGACGGCAATCGCTATGTGGATTACGTCAACTCTTGGGGCGCGCTGCTGCTGGGCCATGCCGAACCGCGCGTGGTGCGCGCCGTCCAGGCCGCCGCGGCGGCGGGGCTGGGTTTTGGCGCCTCGACCCCGCTCGAACTCGAGTTGGGTGAAGCCGCCCGGCGAGCTTTTCCCGCGCTCGATATGCTGCGATTTGTCAGCTCGGGCACCGAGGCGGCCATGTCGGCCCTGCGGCTGGCGCGCGGATTTACCGGCCGTGATCAAATCGTGAAATTCGAAGGCTGTTACCACGGTCACGCCGATAGCCTGCTGGTCGAGGCCGGTTCGGGTGTGGCTACGCTGTCACTGCCCGGCTCGGCCGGCGTGCCTGAGTCCGTGGCCCGGCTGACCCTGGCGCTGCCCTACAATGACCGCCAGGCTCTGGCCCGGGTCTTTGCGCAGCAGGGAAGCCGGATTGCCGGGGTGATCTTCGAACCGGTGGCCGGAAATATGGGCTGTGTTCTTCCCGATCCGGACTGGCTGGCTGATCTGCGCCGGCTCACCCGGGACGCGGGCGCGCTGTTGATCGTGGATGAAGTCATGACCGGTTTTCGCGTGGCTGCGGGCGGGGCTTGCCAACGTTATGCCCTGCGGCCCGATCTGCTGGTGCTGGGTAAGATCCTGGGCGGCGGACTGCCTGCCGCAGCTTATGGAGGCCGGCGTGATGTGATGCAAAAAGTCGCGCCCCTGGGTCCGGTGTATCAGGCCGGCACGCTTTCAGGTAATCCCGTGGCCATGGCCGCCGGCGCGGCCACACTGCGCATCCTGGCCGCCGAACCGGATCTGTATCGCCGGCTGGAAGCAGCTGGACAAAAGCTGGAAACCGGCTTGCGGGAAGCCGCCGCGCGGGCCGGCGCGCCGGTGTGCATCCAGCGCGTGGGCGCCATGCTGACCGTATTTTTTACCTCCCAGCCCATGGTGCGCGACTTTGCCGCCGCCCGCGCCTGCGATACGGCCGCTTTTGCCCGTTTTCATCGGCAACTTCTCGTTCAGGGCGTATATTGGCCGCCATCGCAATTTGAAGCCGCTTTTATCAGCACCGCCCATGACGACGCCGAAATTGAGCTCACGCTGCGCGCCGCCCGCCCGGCCCTGGAAGCGGCATATTCCGTCTGATGGCGGCAACTCTCGCCCATGGTAAATGGCGGCCGCGCCTGATCATGCATACGGCTGTGCTGCCGCAAAAAATCCCTGCGCTTGCGTTCGCTAGGTGCTACATCCGGGTACACTGAAATTTTTAGCTTGCAGTGGAAGTGTGGATATCGCAATGAAGAAACGATTCTGGCCGGGCTGCGTTTTGGGATTGGCGCTGCTGGCCTGGGGCATCCGCCGGCCCTATGCCCGGCATTGGGGCGGCATTACGCATGAAGGGCTGGAATACGTTCTGCCTCTGCACCATCCGGCCGCGGGGATTGCGCAAGTGCCGTTTGCCAATATGCCGGTTTATATATACCCCACGCCCCGTACTCATATCGGGGAAGGCCGCAAAGCCTGGGTGCGCAATACCCTGATGCTTCCGCTCGAAAACGGCAGTTATTCCCATGATCTGAACGGAAAACCAGTGGATTATCGCCTCTATCGCTCGCAAATCATCAACCTGCCCTACGCCTATGGCAATGGCCAGGCGGCTCTCAATTTCGGAACCTTGTTTTATGGCCGCCACACCCAGGTCTGCGTGGGTGTGGTGCAATTGCTGGAAATGCGGCGCGGCAAGCTTTTGTTAATGGATCAGTTCACCTATAACTGCATGGGGGGTGGTCGAGTGACTTATCACGCTCACCAGCGCTCGCTGCATATACACTCGCCGCATTATGCTGTCGGCGATCGGCTCTGCTGCCCCTCGCTGGAAGACCGCGCTCATTTTTCCCTGGACGGGCGCCGCGCTCATTCGGGCGATATTAAGCTGGTGCAGTAAAGGCCGGGGCGTAAAAGGGAGAATCGGTAATCGGTAGGTGCTTGGGTCCCATTCCATATCGGGATGGGACCCGTGCAGTTTCTATGCCGTGGCGGGCGCGGCTTTGGCCGGTATCCAATACACTTCCTCGTGCACCGCTTCTTTGGCGAAGCCGCTGCGCTTGAGCATGCCCTTCACGTTTTCAATCATCTGCGGATGCCCGCAGACGTAAGCGGTGGTGTCGCCGGCGGTGAAGCCGGCCGTATCGGCATACTTGCGCAAAATATCCTCCGCGCGGCCGCATTCTCCCTGCCAGCCCTTGCATTCCCAGGGCCGCGATACCGCGTGCACCACCTGCACCCCGGGTAACTTTTTAGCTAATTCATCGAGTTCCGGAACATAGGGGAATTCATAGTCGCGGCTGGCGGCTTCGATCAATAAAATGCGGGTATCGGGCGGGGCAAAATTGGCGTCACGGACCATGGTGCGCAGCATGCTCATGAAGGGCGCCACGCCGGTGACCGTGGCCACAAACAGATGGTGGTGATGGCCGCTTTTGCGGTCCAGCGTGAACAGGCCTTTGGCCGATTTGCGTACCCACAGCTCGGCGCCTGGATGCAGTGTGTGCAGCGTGGGCGTGGTTTCACCCTCGGGTACCAGTTCAATAAAAAATTCCAGCTCGCTGTCGAGCGGACTGGAGGCGATGGAATAGGCCCGCTCATGCACTCCGCCCGCGTCTTCGAACGCGAGCGTGGCATATTGGCCGGGTTTGAATGGAAAGGGAACCTCGAGCGCAAGGCGCAGCGTCCAGAGGTCTTCCGAAATGTCACGACGGCTGGTGACGCGGGCGCGCAGGTATTTGTTAGCGTCCATAAAATGATGATAAAAACAAAGGCAAAATGGCGGTCAAACCGCTCACCTTATTGTAAGGGAATCAGGTTCATTTCACGTCACGATTGGAGCATGATCTTTAACATAAAATAGATGGCATGCAAAAAAGCGAACTTTTGCGAATCATTGATTCAATGGCATGGAGCCGTGAGCGTATTTGGGCCATGCTGGAACCGGTTTCCGATGCGGATCTGGATGCGCCCCGCGGGGGCAGTTTCGGCAGCCTGCGCGCCACGCTGGTGCATATGCTGGGTGCCGAGCGGATCTGGGGCTCGCGGCTGGTGGGAAAAGGGCAGCCCATGCCCCAGCCCGATGTGTTTCCGGCCCGCGCCGCCGTGATCTCGGCCTGGCGCGAGTCAACCGCGGTCTTGCGGGCGTATCTGGACCAATTGCCGGAGGGGGAAATCACCGGCGAAATCCAATACGCCAACCTGAAAGGGCAGGTGGGTTCCAGCCGCTTATACGAAATATTTCTGCAATTATTCGCGCATCACGCCTACCACCGCGGTCAGATTGTTTATATGCTGCGCGAGATGGGGCAGCCTGTGCAGGGCACCGATTTTATTGCCTTTTGCCGGCAGGCGGGCTGAATCCGGCGGCCAGCAGCGCCAGCGGCAGCAGCCACAGCCCCAGCTCCGGCCGCAGCGCCGCCTGGCGCGCCAGGCCCTGGGTCCAGGGCTGGAGCGCGGGCAGGAGCGCGCCTGCGCGATGCATCACCCCACGCAAATCCTGACGCACCGTCGCCGTCAGCCAGAGCGCGATTCCCGCCGCATAGAGCGCGCCCGCCGCGCCCGCGATGGTGGCGCCAGTCATGATCAGGCGCCGGCCCCAGAGCCCGGCCAGTATGGCCAATAGCGTAGCCAGAGCCGCGGCGTAGAGCGCCGGAACGATAAATACCGCCAGCTTGAATACCGGCGGAGTGGCGTGTTTCGTCCCCAGCCCGCGGCCGATTTCCCGGCGAATCTCCCGCAAATTTTGCAGCAGACGCGCAGGCGAATGCGCATGCACGCGGTGGTGGGCCAGCGCGATGGCGCCCGAGCGCAGCAGCCCGGCCAGACTCCAATGGCGGGTGGGCGATACCGGCGAACTCAGGCTCAGGGCCGGCAGAAACAAACAGGCGAGAGCGAGGCCCAGGGCGGCATAGCCAGTCCAGTTCAGGCGTGGGCGCGGCATCGCAAAATTATAACGGGGTTCTGGCCATTGCCCATTCAACCTTAACCGCGGGTTGCAACCCTGGAACCTGTCTTGGTAAATCTTAAACTAGCCGTGCCGCGCGCCTGTGCCCTTACGCCGCCTTGGCCTGATTGCGCAATTTCAGCACTTCTTTTCGCGTACGGTCCAGTATCTGCATCGCGATTTCCAGCTTGCGCTCAGCTTCCTGGCGGCGCTGCACGGAATAGACATGCCGGGCTAATTCAATTTGTAGAGCTTCGACTTTGCGATAGGCCGAGCGATAGGCGCGTTCCTGGGGTGTTTCCATAAAGGGACATGTGCGCTCCCGCCGTCCACCGGCGGGTGGGCAAGAATGGTGCTTCCGTCCGTATGTTCAAAGCTTAACAAAATTCAGGGTTGCGCTTCGATGGGGCTGGGAAAATCCTCCCAAAGGCGCACGGCTCTTCATATGAGTTGTGTATGGAATCACCGTGCATTGCGTCGGGCTTGGGTGTTATGCTGTCATTTTTTCTGAATATTTGGATCGTGCGGAACTTCCGGTTTCCTCCATGATGAAAAAACGTGGCGTTATTTACCTGTGCGCGGTATTGTTGCTGGCGTTTAGTTTCCCCAGCGGGAGCCATGCGCAAGCCGTGCCATCCAGTCTTTATGCCGGAATGCGCTGGCGGCTGATCGGCCCTTTCCGCGGCGGACGTGTCACCGCGGTGGCCGGGGTTCCCGGCAATCCGGCGGTGTATTATTTCGGAACACCGGGCGGCGGCGTCTGGAAGACCACGGATGGCGGCTGGGTTTATAAGCCGATCTTTGATCAGGAAAAAGATTTCTCCATCGGCGCCCTGGCGCTGGCTCCTTCCAATCCCGATATTGTCTATGTCGGCACCGGTGAACAGGCGCCCGGCCATGGAATTTACCGCTCCGATGATGGCGGCAGAACCTGGCAGCATCTCGGGTTGCGCCGCAGCCGGCATATCACGATTTTATTGGTGGATCCGCGCCATCCCAACATCGTGCTGGCCGGAGTTGAGGGCAGTCTGTTTCATCCAGGTGGTGAACGCGGCGTCTATCGCTCCACCGATGGCGGCAAAACCTGGAAGCAGGTGCTGTTTCACGATGCCTATACCGGCATTGTCAATCTGGCCTGGGATCCGCGGCATCCCCGGACCGTCTATGCGGCCATGATGATGGACTATGCGCCTTTGCCCGGCGTCAAGCTGCCCAAATTCGCCTCGCCGGAAAGCGCGATCTTCAAATCCACGGATGCAGGCAAGCATTGGCGCGAACTGCCGGGCCGGGGACTGCCTCCCCGGCATCGCGGCCGCATCGGGCTTGCGGTCGTGCCGGGCCACAAAAACCAGGTCTTCGCCATCATGACCCAGGGATTGTATCGCTCGAAAAATGGCGGCAAAAAATGGGTCCGCATCACCACCGATCCCCGCATCAAAGGCAATTGGTATTTTTCCCGTGTCTTTGCTCCCAATCGCCGGGTCGTCTATGTGATGCAGACTTCGATGTACCGCTCGACCGACGGCGGCCGCACCTTCCATTCTTTCAAAGGCGCGCCCGGCGGCGACGATAACCATATCTTGTGGATTGACCCGGATAACCCCCGCCGTATCATGCTGGGCAGCGATCAAGGCGCCACCATCACCAATGATGGCGGCCGCACCTGGTCGCCCTGGTACAACCAGCCTACGGGCCAGTTTTACCAGGTCTCGACCG
>JAKATS010000293.1 GCA_021818645.1 Acidobacteriota bacterium
TCCAGCAGGCTGAAGCTGCTGTGCCAGGAAGCATACAGCGGCCAGTCGGAAAAAATGCGGCGATCCCAGGAACCCCAGTCCAGGCTGGGCAGGGTGGTGATGTTCACCTGGTCGCTGCGGGTGGTGCTGAGAAAATTCTGGTAGCGCTGCCCCACCACCGCCAGATCATAACCGTGCAGCTGCTTTTCCAGAAACCCGGTCGAGATCGCTTCGGTATTGATGGCCTGCGACAGCGAGGGCTGAAAAAAATAGCGGTAGGAATAGGAAGACAGGTAATCCACATCCAGCACCGCGCGAAAACCGGAAACCGGTGCGTGCGCGGCCAGGACCCGCAGTTCCTGGCCGCCCTCGTTCTGCCGGTCAAAAACGCCATCCAATTCCACGTTGAGCCGCGATTCCCGGGTCGGCCGGCTGTTCAAGGCGATATGCTCGGCCCAGCCGCGGGCGGAATAGAGATCGCCGCCCAGCGTCAGCCCCCAGCTGCGGTTGATGGCCCAGAAAAAGGCATCACCCAGCACATCGCCTTTGACAGATGAATAGCCGACCACGGGCAGGAGAAAGCCGCTGTGCCTTCCCGAGTGGTTCAGCGAATGGGTGAGGTAAGGAAAATAAAATACCGGCACGCCCAGAAACCGTAAGCTGGCGTTATGCAGCGACGCGCTATGGTTCAGGGTAAAATCCACCTCGCCCGCCGACAGCCGCCATTTCGGCTGCGGCAGCCGGCAGGATGTAATGGTGCCATCTTCGATGCGGTAATGATCCGGGCTCAGCCGCAGCAGTCGCCGGGCGGTGAAAAAAAACGGATTGTTTGAGAACAGCATCCGTCGCCGGCCCGCCAGCACCGCTCCGCTGAACCCGCGCGCATTGTCAAATTCTCCCCGCCCGCTGGCCAGGTTATAAACGGCACGGGTGCCGGTGATGCGGGTTTTTTCCCGGCGGCTGGAAAAGACCACGTGGCCGGTGGCGGTGACGGTGCGGCTGGTGCGGTTATAGCGCAGGCGATCGGCGTGCAGGCGCAGGCCGCCATAGCGCAGCAGAACCCGGCCCACGGCATAATCGCGCGAGCCCTGCGACCAGAGCTGGCGCGCGCGCAGGGTCACCACCGAAGCCGGGGCAGTACCTGAAAGATCAACACCGCGCTGGGCGTAGAGAGGTAAAACACCATGACAAAGCCCGGCCAGCGTGATACCAAAGAGAGCGGGCCATCGCCGTATCCGGCGCCGCGATGATTTTTCCATCACGGAGCGGGATTTCGCCGCCCAGAACCATGAACCACGCACCGACCGAACCGTTGAGAAAACTCTGCGAAATCGCAGGCGGAGGTAGCTGTTCCCTTGGCAAATGGGTCCCGGGGTTCCTGCCAGGACCCATCCGGTGCCAGTCAAATCATGCTGGGCCACGTTTTTACCATCGAGGCCGGACACTGGAACAGCGAAGCAAACCATGCGGCCCCGACACCCTATTATCGCTGTCCGCATCCAGAGGGCGAAACAAAAATTACCGCGGGGCCGGGCTGCAGGCTGCGGCCTGACACCGCCAGGGCAAATGGAACGCAACGGATCGAAACTCATGCGATGCTCGCGCTGCGGCAATCTGAGTCACCTTGGGCAGCCCTGCCTGTGCCGGCAGTTGAGCCAGCAGCCGCCTCTGGTGGATAACCTGGCCCCCGCGCTGGTGCCGTTGGCCGGCTCCTCCCCTGACTGGCAGGCCGAAGTGCGCGACCGCCTGCGCCGCTACCAGATGCGCCGCGGCCGCATTGCCGGCAATGTTCAAGCCGCGCTGGAATTTTCTGCTCCGCAGGCGGCGCCCGGCAACCTGATTATTTTTCAAAAGCCATCCGCGGCGAAAACTTCCGCCGGCGCCCCGGCCGGCGTTGATGCTGCCTTAGCCCCCGACTCGCCCAGCGCCGTGCTGCCGGCGCTCGATCCCGGCACGACGGTGCTGCCGGATTTTTCCTTTGCCGCAGACTTCGATTCCTCTTCGCTCGACGCAGGCATTTCCGATTCCGCCGTGATCTGGCAGACCGCGGTTCCGGTTACGGATGTAGCCGATGCTTCCGCCCTGATGGCGGAGTCCGGCGCTGACGTGCGGGAAGAAAATTTCCAAGCCAGCGAGGAAGCGCCCGCGCCCGCATCGCCGGGCATGAAGCTACCGTTATTGGGCGAGCCGGTCACCCCGCCGGTCATCGAACATCGCAGCCTGCCCGCGGTATCCCGGGCGGATTGGGAACCCATCGCCATCGCCTCGCGGGAACCGGCCGCGGCCCTGCAGAAATTTCCCGTCCTGCCGCTGCCGCCGGCGCCCGCCGGCGTGCGATTTCGCGCCGCCTGCGCCGATGCCGGCATCGTGCTGGCGGCTAGCCTGCTTTTTACCCTGGTTGCGATCGCCTGCCTGGGATGGCCGCATCTGGCCAGCCCGCGCCAGGGTTTGATCCTGGCCGGATTGGTGTGCGGGCTCTGGGGCGCCATTTATATCGTGATCTCGCTCTCGCTGCAGGGCGCAACCGCCGGCATGCGCTGGCAAGGTTTGCTGTTGCACGACTTTTCCGGCCGGCCCTCGACCGCACGCCGATGCCGCCGGCGGGCCCTCATGATGCTGTGTTCGCTCGCCGCCCTCGGCTTTGGCTTCTGGTGGATATTTTTAGATGACGAGCAGCTCGCCTGGCACGACTACTGGAGTTCGACCTATCTCGTCATGCCCGTGCCCGCGGCTTCGATTATTCGATCGGCCGCCCGTTCCTGATCGCACGACAGCCTATTATTTTTATTGCAAGGGCAGGCGTTCCAGACTCAGCACCGGCTTTTGCTGGCAGGTGATGGTGCTGGTGACGCCGGAGGCGATCTGCGCACAGGCATTGTCGAGAGCGCCCTGCTCGGCCTGAGTTCGGGTGCGGCCTTCGGCAATGCGGCAGGCGGTCTGGCCGTGAAAGCGCACGCAGACCCGGTACCGGTAGCGTGCCGTATGCAGCGTGGTGTACACCAGGTACCCCAGCGCCAGCAGCACAAATATCCCGATCATCAGGCGCAGCATCCGCGGCATAAATTTTATCGTAAGCCAAGCTTCATGGCTGTGGCGCCGGGAATCACGCGCAGCGGGGTGGAGCGCAGCGATGCAAAGCGTTCCGCATATTCCAGTCGTTTACCTGATCTGCCTTGACCCCAACCCAGCCAACACCTAAACTGAAGGCAATCGCAACCCGGTTGCGGAAAATATTTCCCCTGGGTGGGTAGGAAAATCCGGATGTCGTTGTCCCGCTTCGTTGTATTCCTTGCGGCCGGTGTGGTTTCCGCGGCCGCAGTTCAGCGTCCATCACCCGTCCGGCCTAAGGTCCTTGCCGGAACTTCGGCATTTTTCCCGCTGCGTCAGGTGCGTCCCGGCCTAATCGGCTACGGCCGCACGGTATTCAGCGGCCGGAAAATCCAGACCTTCAAGGTCAAAATCCTGGGCGTAGCGCCCGATATGGGACCCCGGCAGGCAGTGATCTGGGCCCAGTTGAGCGGGGGTCCGCTGGCCGAAACCGGGCTCATTGAAGGCATGAGCGGCAGCCCGGTGTACATTCACGGCAAACTGCTGGGCGCGGTCGCGCTGGGCTATCCGTTCGCCAAAACCGCGCTGGCCGGCATCACGCCCATCGAACAGATGGTGCGCCAGGCGCAGCGTGCGCGCACGCCGCGCCCGCGAACCCGTGGCCTGGCCCGCACCACACCGGCCCAGGCTCGTCCCTTCGGCGCCACGCGGCTCAACTCGCCCTGGGGAGCGGCCGCCTGGCGGCGCTGGCGGCAATGGCTGTATGGCGCGCCGCGGGCCAACCCATCGGCCGAAGGCTGGCCGGGATTGCCGGTCTTGAATACCCCCTTGTCGCTGTCCGGCTTCAGCGCCTCTTCCATCCGCCATTTTCTGCCGCGTCTGGCGGGCATGCAGATGACTCCGGTCGCCACGGCCGGCGCCGGCGGCGGGCCGCAGCCGCCCATGCCGGCTGATCCGCAGGTAAGCCCGGGGGAGATGATCAGCGTGCAGTTGATGCGCGGCGACCTGGCGGTCTCGGCGGACGGCACCGTGACGTATGTGCATGGCAAAGATATTTACGCCTTCGGCCACCGTTTTCTGGCAGCCGGCGCTGCCGCATTTCCCTTCAGCCGTGCCCGCGTGCTGGCCCTGATGCCGGGCCTGCAGACTTCGTTCAAGATTGATGTGCCCGGCGCGCCGCTGGGCGTGATCCGCCAGGATCGTTCGCAGGGCGTTTATGGCGTGCTGGGCGGCCGGGTGCGGATGATTCCGGTGCGGATCGATGTGCTGCGGCGGGATGGGCAGATGCGCCATTTTCATTTTCAGGTGGTAAACCACCCCTTTCTGACGCCGCTGCTGGTCAACATGGGAGTGTTTTCGGTGCTCGACGCCACCCAGCGCGCGCTGGGCCCCAGCACCTTGCGGCTCACCGGAACGGTGCAGCTGCGCAACAGCGCACCGGTGCGGCTGAACAATCTTTTTTCAGGAGATCTGAACCTGCCCACCGAAGCCGCGGCCGGCGTCGCCAATCCGATTGCCGAGCTCTATGCCAGCGGATTGCCGCATCTGGGCGTGACGGGCATTGATCTCACCATCCGGTCGCGGCGCCGCAAGCAGACGGCGCGGATTGAACAGGTCTGGGCCAATCACGGCCGGCTGCGGCCGGGCCGGCGGCTGCGGCTGGAAGTGGCGCTGCGCACCGCCGGCGGCCATGAAGTGCTGCGGCATCTCGAAGCACGGCTGCCCGCCAGCACCGCCGCCGGACCGCTGGTCATCCAGATCGGCGGCGGCATGGCCGCGCCCGGGCTGGGCATTGCCCTCGCCCCGCCGCTGGCGCCGGCACGCAACCTGCGCCAACTGGTGCGCCAACTCAACCGCGTGCATCGCAACAACCGCATCTATCTGCGTATTCTGCAGCCAGCGGTCAGTTATCATCTGGCCGGCGCCAGTTTTCCCCTGGCGCCGCCTTCGCTGGCGCGGCTGCTCAGCGCCGGCGGCGGGCTCAACAGCGCCGTTGAAGCGCGGCCGCAGTCGCTGTTACTGCGCGGCCGCAGCGCGGCTTTACCCTACGCGGTCACCGGCACGCGGCAGCTTACCATCATGGTGCGCCATGGCAATTAAATCTCAACGTCTGTCTTTACCCGGCAAACTGCTGGCGCGTCTGGGCCTTATCGCGGCGCTGGTCTCGCTGCCCATCCTGGCAGTCACCACCGTGTTCTGGCGCACCGCCAGCTTCCGCCAGTTTCTGCACGGCAACCTGCGCGGCCTATCGCTCAGCCGCGAAGGGCGGCTGAGGCTGGCGCCCCGGCTGCAGCGGGTGTTTCACAGCCAGCAGGCGATCATCTGGAGTCTGGCCGCCGATGCGCGGGGCGATGTCTTTCTCGGCACCGGTCATGCCGGGCGCATCTATCGCCTGACTCCCGCCGATCTGCGTTCTTCCACGCCCACGCCGCCGGAGCGCGCGGTCTGGTTTACCGCGCCGCAGCCGGAAATCTTTGCCCTCGCGGTCGGCCCCGACGGCGCGCTCTATGCCGGCAGCTCGCCGCGCGGCAAAATCTACCGCATCAATGCCCGCGGCCAGGCTTCGGTGTATTTCAATCCCCACGCCCGTTATATCTGGTCGCTGGCTTTTTCCGGACACACGCTGTATGCCGGCACCGGCGACCGGGGTGAGATATATAAAATCACCGGCCGCAACCAGGGGCATAAATTTTTTGCGACCCGCCAGGCCCAGGTGATGACGCTGGCCGTGGCGCCGGATGGCGATCTGCTGGCCGGCAGCTCGCCGGGCGGGCTGATTTTCCGCATCACGCCGGCCGGGCGGGGATTTGTGCTGTACAACGCGCCGCTCGAAGAAATTCACCAGCTCGCGGTGAGCCCAAGCGGCGCCATTTACGCTTCCGCCCAAGGCGCGGCCCCGGCCGTGATGCCCAGCTTTGAAAGCACCCCGGCCAGCTTGCCGGTCCTGCTGCCCGGTGGGACGGTTTCGGTCACCGTGCATGCCTCGTCCGGTCATCCGCTGCATCGCACGGCTACGGCGGCCAAAAAATCTGAGCCCGCAACCGCGGCGCCGGCCATGCCCGAGCTTTCGCCCGCCTTCAGCCTGGCCGGCATGCGCAGCGCACTCTATCGCATCAGCCCCGATGCCGGTGTGGATACCGTCTGGAGTTCCCGCACGCAGGATGCGGATGGCCTGCTGCCCACCGCCGGCGGCCTGCTGTTTTCCACCGACCGTCGCGGCCGCATTTACCGCCTGCGCGCCGGCGGTGAATCCACCATTCTGGCGCAGACCAACCAGCAGGAAACCACCCGCCTGTTGCAAGTCGGCCATCAGGTTTTTGCCACCACCGCCAACCTCGGGGACCTGTATCGGCTGGGCGCCCGGCGCGCGGCCACCGGAACCTATATTCCCCCGCACT
>JAKATS010000138.1 GCA_021818645.1 Acidobacteriota bacterium
ACCCGCTGTTTCCTGGTCGGGATTTCCGGCGGGAACCAGAAACTGGGCTCTGGTCATGGTGGACCGCAGCGACCACAATTTTGTGCATTGGCTGGTCTACGGCATCGCCTCCGATGTCCAGGGCCTGCCGCAGCATCTTGCCCCTCAGGCAAAACTTTCGAGCGGCGAAAAACAGGGCAGGAACTCGTTTGGAAAAATCGGCTATTCCGGACCCTGCCCGCCACCCGGCGCCGCGCATATCTATCAACTATCGCTTTATAGTTTGAATTCCATGCCTAAGCTGAAGAGAGGCCTGCAATTCAGCCTTTTAATGAAAGGGCTGCGCGGGCATGTCCTCGCCAAAGCCAGCCTGCAAGCCCGTTTCAGCCGCTGACTGAAGCATATATAATGATTCGATTCATGGCTTCCCGAATTTCAGAATTGCTCGATATAGATTTCAAGCGCTATCCGATCCTGGTCGTGGGCGATGTCATGCTCGATCAGTACCTGTGGGGCGCGGTGGAGCGGATTTCGCCCGAAGCACCGGTGCCGGTGCTGCGCACCGCTCACAAAACCGTCTCGCCCGGCGGCGCGGCCAATGTGGCCATGAACCTGGCCGGCCTGGGGGTGCCGGTGCGGCTGGCGGGGTTTATCGGGAGCGATGAAGATGCCGAGCAACTCTGCGCCAGCCTGCAGACGGCCGGAATCGCGACCCAGGGCTTATTGCGCGGCGGACTGCCCACCATCAGCAAGACCCGGATCATGGCCGGACGCCAGCAGCTTCTCCGGCTGGACGTGGAAAGCCATGAACCCCGGCCGGAAGCTGAAACAGCGGCTTATCTTGCACAAATTGAGTCACAGAGCGCCCAAGCAGCCGCGATCATTATTTCCGATTACGCCAAGGGCGTCGCCAGCGAAGCCGTCTGCCAAAGCCTGATCACGGCCGCACGGCGGCGCGGCATACCGGTGCTGGTGGATCCCAAGGGCCGGGATTATTCCAAATACCGCGGCGCGACCACGATCTGCCCGAACGCGCTGGAATTGGCCGCCAGCCTGGATGGCGTGGCCACGGAACACCTGCCCGTTACACCTGCCGCCGGTCCGGGCCATAGCTCCGCTCTGAATGCGCCGCTGCGGCAAATGCTGCTGCGCGGCCGCGCATTGCTGGCCAAACTGGAACTCGACTATTTGACCGTGACCTTGAGCGAGCATGGCATCGCGGTGGTGGCGCGGCGTCCAGATGACGACCTGCATCATCCGGCGCAGGTGCGCGAGGTTCTCGATGTTTCAGGCGCGGGCGATACCGTGATTGCCATGCTGGCGCTCGCCGCGGCCGCCCGATGGCCGTTGCCGGATGCCCTCGCACTGGCCAATCTGGCCGCCGGGGTGGTGGTCGGCCGGCTGGGCACGGTGGCGATTGATCTCGCCGGCCTGCGTCAGGCAGCGGCTTCTATATAATGCAACTTCGGCCTGAAACTCAAACCATGTTCATCGTCACCGGCGGCGCCGGCTTCATCGGCAGCAATCTGATCCACACCCTCAATGCCTGGGGGCATACCGACATTCTCTGCGTGGATCGCCTGCAGCCGGCAAGCAAGTTCCGCAATCTGCTGGGCGCTGAAATCAGTGATTTTGTTGATCTGGACGATTTCCGGCGCAAAATTCAGGCCGATTGCCTTCCCGCCGCGCCCATACAAGCCATCTTTCATCAGGGCGCCTGCTCGAACACGCTGGAAGACGACGGCCGCTTCATGCTCGACAATAATTTCACGTATTCCAAAGAGCTGCTGCATTTCGCCCTGCGCCATCGCATTCCATTTGTATATGCCTCATCCGCCGCCGTGTACGGGCTCAGCCGGGACTTTGCGGAGCAGCCGGAAAATGAAAAGCCGCTGAATATTTATGGCTATTCGAAGCTGTTATTCGACAATTATGTGCGCCGCGTTCTGCCCACGGCCGAATCCACGGTGGTGGGCCTGCGCTATTTCAACGCCTACGGCCCGCGCGAGGAACATAAAGGCAGGATGGCCTCGACGGCGCATCATTTTGCCCGCGAACTGCGGGAATCGGGGGAAATCCGGCTGTTTGAAGGTTCGGGCGGCTACCCGGATGGCGAACAACGGCGGGATTTTGTCTATGTGGACGATCTATGCCGCATGACCCTGTTTTTTGCCGGTTTGGCGGACGGGCAGGGTGAATCGCTGGCCGCCACAGCGCCCGCACCGCCTGTCCATCGTGGCATTTTCAATGCCGGCACCGGCGTCAGTCACAGCTTTAACGAGATGGCTGCGGCGGTGGCCGCGGCGGTTGATCTGCCCCTCCAAATCCAATACGTACCCTTTCCGGAAGACCTCAGGAAACGTTATCAACATTACACTCAGGCCGATCTGGACCAGCTCCGGCAGGCCGGGTACCGGCGTCTGCCATCGCCCTTGAATCTCGGAGTAAAACTCTCCCTTTCTGCTTCGAATTGACGGTTAACTCATTGTGTTTTCTAGGGGAAAAAGCCTTGACCCGGCCTTCGCAACTAGGCTACTCTTTTGCTTGACAGAAACTCATTTCTCATTTTCTGAATCATCAGTGTCTTTAATCAGACCCCGATGAAGAGGATGGGAGTGTGGACGGTGCTGGATTCCCGTAACGGAACCTAGGGAGGTCTGGGTATGCCAGATGAATCACAAAGCAGAGTCTGTGACTCTCAGGCCGGAGGTTTGCCCGGTAACAATTTAGAGGGCGATGGCCATTGGCTGGCCGGCTATACCCGCTCCCATTACGAGCATAAAGTCCGGGATTTTTATCAGCAGCGCGGCTGGGAGGTGTTTCTGCCCACCTACCGCAGTTGGCGGCGCTGGAGCGACCGGCGCAAGCTGCTGGACCTGCCTTTGTTTCCCTCCTATGTTTTTGTCCGGCTGCGGGAAGCGGACCGCTACCGGGCGGTGCAGGCGCCGGGGTTTTTATGGTTCGTGACCCAGGATCATCGCCCTGCCATCGTCAATGACCAGGAATTACAAGCCATCCGGCAGGCACTGGCGAGCGGACTGCAATATGACCCCATGCCCACGCTGCACCTGGGCGACGAGGTGGAAATCATAGACGGACCGATGCGCGGCGCGCACGGGCGGCTGATTCGCAAGGAATTGAACGCAGTGGCACTCGTGGTCAGCGCCATTAATGGTGGAGTTAAAATCACCTTGCCCGATGCGACCTCGATTCGTCCGCTCCATCCGCCCGCCCGGCAATCGCGCATGGCGGCGCCGGCCTTCTCCCGCGCACTGTAGCTGATTTGGATGCTCTTCTTATGACGATATGCGAGCAGATTCGTCAGGATTTTGAATCGCATCTCGCCATGATCCATGAAGCCATGTCAAGTCTGGTCCCTGGATTGGAGCAAGCTGCCGAACGGATATTAGAATGTTACCGGCATGGTGGAAAAATCATCTTGATGGGTAACGGCGGCAGCGCCGCCGACGCCCAGCATTTAGCGGCCGAATTGCTCGGCCGCTATCAGCGCGAGCGGCCGCCCTTGCCGGCGCTGGCTTTAAACACCAACAGTTCCACCCTCACCGCCATTGCCAATGATTACGGGTTTGAAGAGGTATTTACACGGCAATTGCATGCCCTGGCCCAACCTGGAGATGTGGTGATTGGCTTGAGCACATCCGGTAAATCAGCCAATATCATCTCGGCGCTGCGCTGGGCGCGCTCCTTGCCATGCCATACCATGGCCATGACGGGAGGAGATTGCGCGCTGATCGCCGAGGCCGCGGATATTGTATTGGCCGTCCCATCCCTGCAAACCGCGCGCATTCAGGAGTGCCATATTTTGCTTGGCCATGCGCTCTGTGGCGTGGTGGAGTCACGCTTGGCCGCGTAGCCTCGGCAGCACTGGAATTTCCCCATGGCGACACCTCAATTAAATAAAACCCTGCCGCCGGCAGAATCCGAACCCCGCGCCCTCCCCGCCTTGTATGCGGAGATGCCATCGCTTGAGGGTGAAACCGACTTCGGGTACTACTATTCCCTTCTGGCACGGTATCGCTGGCGCATCCTTACCTTTGTGCTGTTGGTGACTGCCATCGCCACCTTGATTGCCCTGGTGCTGCCCAAGCAATATAGCTCCACCGCCATTCTGCGGATTGACCCTTCCGGCATCCATACCGTGGGCGAATCAGCCTCCAATCAAAATGGGATTCCCCTGAGTTCCCGCCGGCTCATCGCCACGGAATCCAAAGTCATCCTAAGCCCCGCCGTGGTGCTCAAGACCATCCGTACCCTGCGCTTATACCGCTATAAACAATTCGCACCCCTGCACCTCGGCCCGAATGCCATCACATTATCCACGAATCAGATGAATCAGGTTCTGGGTAAAGTTACAAAATCCATCTCCATCAACCAGCCCCTGGGCACATACCTATTGCAGGTGAGTTTCCGCTCATTCAGTCCTGACTTATCGGCTCAAACCGCCAACAGCCTGCTGCAAAGCCTCATCGCGCATGACTACAGCACCCGGGTGCGCGCGCTGATGGGGTCTTCCCAATCCATGCGCGCGCAACTCATCAGTTTGCGCGCCAAAATGGAACGCAGCCAAACGGCTTTAATCCATTATGAAAGCCGCCATGATGTCTTGAACCCCGACTCCAAAAACAATATCATGCTGGCCCGCTTATCGCAGGTCAATCAGGATTTGGGCATCGCGCAGACCAAACGCATGGCCTTGCAGGCCGATTATGAAATTGTCCAGACCGGCAATCTGGATGCCCTGATCGCCTCGGACCGGGGCCCCTATCTTTTGCCGCTTTATCAGCGCGTGCTCAATGACCAGCGCCATCTCACGCGGATGGCTCAAGTGTACGGACCCAATTATCCGATCTATAAACAGCAGGTATCCTTAATCCGTTCCGACCGCAAAGTCTTGCGCGCGCAGGAACAGCATATTGCCCGCCAGATACGCGCGCAATATGCCATGGCCCTGGCCCGGGAAAAGCTGTTGCGATCGGAATTGGAGCTGCAGAAAAAGCGCATGGATGCCTTCAACCTGAAGGCCATCCGCTATTATGCCCTGAAAGCCGCATCGGATAGTTATACCCGTCTTTATTACTTATTGCAGCAACGGATTCAAGATGCCCAGGTGGCGGCCAACCTGCACGCGGAAAGCCTGCGCATCATCAGTCCGGCCCGGCCGGATCAGGTTCCCGTCTATCCCCGGCCCCTGCTGACTGCCGTGCTGGCATTCTTCCTGTCCAGCCTGCTGGCGGTCGGGACCGCGATTGCCGTGGGGGCCCTGGATAAAAGTGTCTCCTCGCCCGAACAAGTGGAGCACTTTTTCCATTTGCCCGTGCTGAGCTCCCTGGCCCAGGTCGCCGCCAAGGAGCGCCGGCTCTTGTCGCCCAAAGGATATGGCTCCAAGCTGCTTGAGCCTTCTCCCGGCGCGGGGTCCGCGGCCGGAAAACTTAGCTCCGCCTTCCGGGAAGGCATTCTCTCTTTGCATAGCGCATTGCTCCTGGCCCAGGATCGCGATCTGCATACCCTTGCCATCACCAGTTCGGTCCCGAGCGAAGGCAAAAGCACGATTTGCGCCAATTTGGCCGCGGCCATGGCGGGACTGGGCGCGCGTACAATTTTGGCGGATACGGATATGCGCAAGCCCAGCATGCATCGCCAATTCCAGATTTCCAACCAGCGCGGCCTGTCCACCGTGTTGCGCGGGCAGTGTTCCCTGGAGCAGGCCATTGTCAATGCGCATGACATTCCCAATCTCTCCCTCCTGCCGGCCGGCCCGAATCCCGCCAGCCCGGCGGAACTGCTGCATTCCGGCCTCGGCGATCTGCTGGAGCAGTTGCAAAACCGGTTTGATTTCGTGCTGCTCGATTGTCCGCCCATCTTAGGCTTTGCCGATACGCTCACCATGGCCAACCGGACCCAGGGCTGTCTGCTGGTGGTGCGGGCGGGCGAGACCGAGCGGCAACTGGTGGGCGCCGCGCTGCGCCAACTGCGGGCCGCCCGGGCGCAAATCCTGGGAATTATCCTGAATAATGTTTCCCAGGAATTAGGATCTTATTATAGTTATTATGGACACTACTATAAGTATTATCGCCACGCCGATGCTGAAACTGAGCCGCGGGAGAAAAGCCATGAGGATGAAATCTGAACTTTGTCGCGGGTGTCTCCGGGCGGCCGGGGGAGGCTTGCTGGCGGCGGCTTTGGCCGCGGCGGGGTTTGCCCAGCAGAACTCCAGCCTGGCTCCGCCTCCATCCCTGAATCAAGTCAGCCGCTCGGCCACTCCGCTGCCCGCGCCGGCGCTGGCTCTGCCCGACAACATTCAGGCCGACCTTGTAACCCCCGCCGCTCCCGACTCTTATATTATTGGCAACGACGATTTATTAACCGTGTTTGTCTATCAGATGCCGGAATTGACCCGGCAGTTGCGGGTGA
>JAKATS010000155.1 GCA_021818645.1 Acidobacteriota bacterium
AGAGCGGCGAAACGGGCGCTGTGATGCCATTTATTTACGGGCGGGCGAGGATTCGACCTTGGCTTTCAGCAGCGGGCTGTTGATCTGGCACCAGAATTTGCGGAAATAGGCAAAGGCGGAAAGCAGCGCGAAGCCCATCACGCTCCAGAGGGCAACCCGGCTCCAGAGGCGCAGATTGAGGCCCAGCAGATGGGGATAGCGATGGCCGAGAATGATCATGGTGATGGCCACGACCTGGCTGATCATCTTGGCCTTGCCCAGCTCATTGGCGGCGATGGTGAAGCCATGCGAGCTGGCAATGGCGCGCAGGCCGGTGACGGCGAATTCGCGTCCCAGAATGACCACCACGATCCAGGCTGGAACCAGCCGCGGCGCTACCTGCACCAGCGAGATCAGCGCGGCCGCGATCAGCAGTTTGTCGGCTATGGGATCGAGCAGGATGCCAAGCGTGGTGACCTGGCGGCGGCGGCGGGCCAGATAGCCGTCGAAGACATCGGTGAAGGCGGCGGCGAGAAAGATGCCGGTGGCGTAAAGTTCCTGATCGGGCAGCCGGGTGCTGAAGAGCGCAGCGATCAGCAGCGGCACCAGAAAAATACGGAGCAGGGTCAGGCCATTGGGCAGATTCACGGTTCAACAACCAGTGCCGGGAGAGCGCGGCCAAAGCTCCATACTAGCGCGTCTGT
This sequence comes from Acidobacteriota bacterium, assembly GCA_021818645.1. GTDB lineage: Bacteria > Acidobacteriota > Terriglobia > Terriglobales > SCQP01 > JAKAZV01. The sequence continues at coordinate 684 of JAKATS010000155.1, forward strand.
CAGGATTGGGGCTGTAATTCGACCGGGCGCGCCAGGCGCACTACCAGGGGAGTGCCGATGCCCAGGGCGAGATGGCGATGATGCAAAAGATACCAGCCGCCGGCCGCTACCGCACCCACGCCGGCGCCCAGCAGCGCGCCTTCGCCGCCGGCAATCGCCGCGCCGGCTACTACGCCGGCGAGGGAGCTGAGCCCGGTGCGGCGGGCGTCCCGGGCGCGAAAACCGCGCCCCTGGCGGATGACGCCTTCGGAGTTGATTTTTTCGCCGGGAGGAACGGTGCGGGAGTCGAGGTCGGCGCTGATGATATAGGAACCGGCGCCGGGAATGCGGAGATAATCGGGGCTGAGCATCAGCTCGGAGTCGCCTTCGAGCGGCGAGCGGTCGCGCACCCGCAGCACATGGCCTTCGAGAATGCTGCCCGCCGGAATGGCCTCGGTATGGCCCAGCCAGACCGAGCGCATGACCCGCGCCGCGAAGCTGCCGCCGGCCTTGACGGAATCGGATGAAAGCGGTGTTTCCAGACGCACCGCGATGGGCGTGCCGGCCGGCAGATGCAGGCCGCCGCGGGCCGATGATGGCGATTGCAGTCCGGATACGGAAGCGGGGGTGAGGCTGGAAGACGAGGAGACGGCCGGTGCCGGCGCGCCGCCGGGACCGAGATTGCTGACCTGGGGCGCCGGCGCGGATTGCGCGCCCGCGCTGATGCCCAGCAGGATAAAGCCCGCCAGAGAACACAAGACCGGTTTCCGCATGGTTCACCTCATTCAAGACGCCCGCCGGGACGTTGCCCTATCGGCTGATGACCTCAGCATAGCCCCGGAAAGGCCGGATGCGGCCGGAAAAACCGGCCGGCGTAACGCAATAGTAAACAAAGGGCAATGCAAATAAACGAGCCCATGAAATTGGAGTCACAATAGAGAAGATGAAATGAGGATGGCATCCCCGGCCAAGATTCCGTAACCGGACCGGCGGGCGATTCATCCCATACTCTCCCATGCATACCCACGTCAGCACCGCCTACGCGTTTCTTGCCGGTATCTTGTCTTTTTTATCGCCCTGCGTGCTGCCCCTGGTGCCGGGCTATGTTTCCATGCTTTCGGGCGCGGCGGTGGAAGGAGCGGTGGCGGCCGAGGCGAAGGTCAACTTCCAGCTGGTGCGCAACTCGCTGTTTTTCATACTCGGTTTTTCGCTGGTCTTCATCGGGCTGGGCGCGGCGGCGACCTCGGTGGGTCAGTTTCTGCGCTCGTATCAACTGCTGCTGAGCGAGATCAGCGGCATTGTGGTGATCCTGTTCGGGCTGCATTTGATGGGCGTGATCAAAATCGGCGCGCTCTATCAGGACAAGCGGCTGCGCAGCCGCCAGGCGCGGGGCGGCGGGCTGGGCGCGTTTCTGATCGGCTTCGCCTTCGCCTTCGGCTGGACGCCGTGCATCGGGCCCATTCTCGGCACCATTCTTTTACTGGCGGCCGAGCGGGGTACGGTGCATGAAGGCATCGGGCTGCTGACGATTTACTCGCTGGGACTGGCGGTGCCGTTTCTGGCGACCACGCTGCTGCTGGACCGCTTTGCCCGGTTTTATCAGGGCTTCCGCCGGCATTTGCATACGGTGGAGATGATTTCGGGGGGATTGCTGGTGCTGATCGGAGCACTGCTATTGACCCACCGCTTTAGCGTGATCTCCAATGATCTGGCTTCCATCCCGATCTTGAATAAACTGACCTTATAGGAGTTTTTTACCATGGCTTCACCTTCGATGCCGCCGACCGAACCCCCGCAACCGCCGCGCAGCTCTTCCAACTGGCGCAGTTGGCTGATTGTGGCGCTGGTGGTGCTGGGCGGACTGATCTACCTGGCGCATGAGCGCCGTCTGGAGCAGCAGCGGCAAGCCGCCTTACCGCTCAGCGGCGGGCAGACGCTGCTGACCGCCGAATCGGTGCGGGGACGGCTGGCGCCGAACTGGACGCTGCTCCAGCCCAATGGCCAGCCGCTCAGCCTGGCGCAGCTCAAGGGGCATCCGGTGGTGATGGATTTCTGGGCCTCGTGGTGCGGTCCCTGCAAAATTGAAATTCCCTGGTGGAATCAGCTGCAGGCCAAGTACAAAGCCCAGGGACTGATCATCGTGGGTGTTTCGGAAGACAGCGGCATGACGCCGGTGAAACAATTTCTCAGCGCGCACGCGGTGAACTATAAGATAGTGCTGGCCAACCCGAGCATCCAGGGCAGCTACGGGTTTCCTTATGGACTGCCCACCACGATCTTTATCCGCCCGGATGGAAAGGTCGCGTCGCGGGTGATCGGGCTGGAAGATATGGCGGAACTGCAACATCATGTCAAACAAATTCTTTAATTTTTCGGCTTGGGTGGGAATGGTTCTGCTGCTGGCCGGAAGCCTGGCGGGGCAGATGCCGCGTGGGGTGGCGGTGGTGAAGTTCGCCTCCGCTCGGGTGCTGCGGACGCGGCAAAAAAATCCGGAGCTGGTGCTGACGTTTCTGATCGCACCGGGATACCACGTGCAGGCGCATCATCCCAACTCCGCGTATCTGATTCCCACCCGGATCCGGCTGCAGGCGCCGGCGGGCATTCGCCTGGGACGGGTGACGTGGCCCAGGCCGGAGGCGCTGCATTTGAGTTTTTCCCGCAAGCCGCTGCTGGTCTATAGCGGGCGCCTGCGGCTGCAGGCAGCCTTCCAGGGCAAGCCCGCCGGCCAGACGCTGCGCGGGGTGCTGCAATACCAAGCCTGCACGGCGCAACTATGCCGGCCACCGGCCAGCGCCGCCTTTCAAACTCAGTTGCGCTAAACCCACCCTATACGAATTCCAGCTTGTCCCGGCCCCGGCATGCGGGCATAATAGGCGCCGAGGTGACGGGCTATGAAACGATGGCTGGGATTGTGCGCCGGGCTGGCAATGCTTTCTGCGGCGGCGATTGGGCAAAGCTGGCAGGTGAGGGTACGGGCGGCGAGCGGGCAATATCGCCTGCGCGCCGGACCCTATCAATTTACTGGCAGCGTGGGCCAGCGCTTGCAGCAGGTGCGCCGGAGAACCGGCCGCGACCGCATGGGCGCCTATCACGCCACCCGCTTTGCCTGGCGCTGGCAGGGACGGCGGGTAGAGGGTGAGATCCGGGTCTATGCCGGCGCCCGCGCAGCGCGCTTTCTGCTGCATTTTCCCCACGCCGTTCGATTGCCGGCGCTGAACAAAACCAGTACGGGTGCGCGGGCGGCGGGCTGGCCCATCTTTCCCGACTTCACCGTCCTGCCGCGGCATTTCCGGGTTTTCAGCTATCGCAACTGGGTGTTTTCCCCGCCCCAGTTTCGCGCCGGGCAGTCGGGCACGCCCTGGCTGCTCTATAACCGCCGGTATCAGGCCTGGGTGGTATCGCCGGCTTCGCATTTCCAGTTGACGGTGATGCACGGGGATGGCCGGCACGAGATGGGCGTGCGGCTGGATGGGCATCTGCGCCAGGTACCCGCTGGATTCACCATGAGTTCGGTGCTGGTGTTCGCGCCCCGCATCAACCCCGCCTTCGAGCGCTGGGGCCGGGCGCTGAATCGGCTCTCGGGTCGGCGCATTCCTTCCAATCAGGCCGACGACAGTCTGCGCTATCTGGGGTATTGGACCGATAACGGGGCGCATTATTACTACCATTACCGGCCGGCGCTGGGCTATACCGGCACGCTCCTGGCCGAGTTGGCGCATTTGCGGAAACGGAATATCCCGGTGCGCTATCTGCAGATTGACAGCTGGTGGTACCAGAAAGACAGCATGTATTTCAACGGCCGGCTGCTGCACCCGAAAAATCCGAAATTTCCCAAAGCCCGCTGGAATGTCTATGGCGGGGTGTGGCGTTATACCGCTTCGCGGACGCTGTTTCCCCATGGCCTGAAGGCGTTTCAACAAGCCGCCGGGCTGCCGTTGATTACCCACGGCCGCTGGATCAGCCAGCGCAGCCCGTACCATAAGCGCTACCGGATCGAGGGGATTGCCCCGGTGGATATGAAGTACTGGAACCACATTGCCGGGTATCTGCACGCCAACGGGGTGGTGACCTACGAGCAGGACTGGCTGAACTTCATCCGCCAGTATTCGCATTTCGCCTCCAAGCCGCGGGCGGGACATGCGTTTTTTCACGATATGTCGGCTTCGATGCAGCGGCGGGGCATAACCCTGCAATACTGCATGCCGGTGCCGGCGGAGATTCTGCAGGGCTCGCTCTACCCCAACCTGACCACCACGCGGGTGAGTGACGATCATTTCGTGCGCGCCCGCTGGTATGACTTTTTATTCACCTCGCGGCTGGCTTCGGCGCTGGGCATCCGGCCATGGGCCGATGTCTGCTCCAGCCGGCATGTGAACGCAATCCTGCTGCAGACGCTTTCAGCCGGGCCGGTAGGGTTTGGCAACGCCATCGGCCGGGAAAAACGGAGCGTGCTGATGCAGGCCACGCGGGCCGACGGCGTGTTGGTCAAGCCGGACAGTTCGCTGGTGCCGGTGGACCGCGATTATGAGCTGCAGGCGCACGGAATCGCGGCTCCACTGCTGGGCCGCGCCTTTACCGAGCGGGGTGGATTGCGCACGGCGTATGTGTTCGCCTTCACACCCACGCCGGCGGCGGACGGGCCGGTGCAATTCCGCGCCCGCACCATCGGATTGCACGGGCCCATGTATGTGCTGGATTATTTTCAGGGCACCGCGGCGTATGTGCCGGCGGGGAAAAGCTATTCCAGCCGCCTGGGGCATGATGCGGCGTCGTATTACATCTGCGCCACCCCGGGGCCGGGCGGGATCGCGTTTCTGGGCGATGCGAATGAATTCGTGGGCCTCGGCAAGGCGCGGGTGCCTGCGATCCAGACGGGAAAAAACCGGCTGCGGGCCACGATCCGGCTGGCGGCGGGGGAAGAGTCGGTGATCGTGCGCGGATTTGCGCCGCAGGCGCCTACGGCTTCAGCCAGCGGCGGCCGGGTGGGCAAGGTGCGCTTTAACCCCAGCAGCCATTTGTTTACTTTGCAGGTGATGCGGCCGGAGGGCGGGACGGGCAGGAAAGTTTCGGTACGGGTGACGATCAAGGAAGGGACATAATCAATTCGCCTGGGCAAGCCGGATTGGCGCCACGGCTGACATATTTCAATCAGGCATAGGCGGGAAGGCCGGTGAGGGCTTCGCCGATGATGAGGGTATGAATGTCGTGCGTGCCCTCGTAGGTAATGACCGATTCCAGATTCGCCATATGGCGGAAGACGGGATACTCACTGGCCACGCCGTTGGCGCCGAGCAGGTCGCGGGCGCGGCGGGCGGTTTCCAGCGCCATCCAGCAGTTATTGCGCTTGAGCAGGGAAATGTGCATGGGCTGCGCCTCGCCGCGGTCTTTGAGGCGGCCGATCTGCAGGGCGAGCAGCTGGGCCTTGCTGATTTCATTCGCCATCCAGACGAGTTTTTCCTGCACCAGTTGATGGCCGGCGATGGGCCGGTCATGGAACTGCTTGCGAAAGCCGGCGTACTGCAGGGCGGTGTCGTAGCACTGCATGGCTGCGCCGATGACGCCCCAGCCGATGCCATAACGGGCTTGGTTTAAACATTGCAGGGCGCTGCCCAGGCCGCGGGCGCCGGGCAGGCGATGGTCGAGAGGAATGCGGACATCGTGGAGAGCCAGGCTGGAGGTCACCGAGGCGCGGAGCGAATATTTGC
>JAKATS010000395.1 GCA_021818645.1 Acidobacteriota bacterium
TTCCGCGGACGCACCGTGGCCAGCATGGAAAACCTGCTCGCCGCCGCGGCCGCCGTGCGCGGCCAGCGCTGCAGTCTCGAAATCAACGAAACCTAGCCATCGCGGGGCCTGGCGCCGCTCCGGGTAGGGACAGGTATGGCCCGCCCGTTCCCTCAGGCAGCGGCCTGGCAAATATATGGAGCCGGATTCGTTCGTCACCATCGGGCTCGTGGCGCGCCCTCAGGGCCGGAAGGGCGAACTCAAGGTAACCCTCGAAACCGATTTCCCCGAGCGTTTCGCCGCCTTGCAGGAAGTCTATTTATTTCGTCCGCCCACCCGCGCCCGTTTTCAGTTGCACCGCGCCTGGCCGCATCTGGGCCATATCATTCTCGAACTGGCTGAAATCACCAGCATCAGCCAGGCCCAGGTCTGGGCCGGCGCCGAAGTGCAGATCCCCGCCGATCAGCGCTGGCCCGCGCCTCCCGGCCATTATTTCATCTCCGATCTCATCGGCTGCGATGTCTGGAATCAGCAGGTTCATCTTGGTTCCATCGAATCCGTGCATTCCGGCTCCGGCGCACCGTTGTTGGAGATTCAGGCAGACGCCGGCCGCCGCATCCTGATCCCCTTCGCCCGCGCTTATTTGGAAAATCTCGATCTGGCCCGGCGTGTGCTCCGGCTGCGGCTGCCCGAAGGGCTGCTGGATGTATAACCGCATGCAATTCGATCTCATCACGCTGTTTCCCGAATTCTTCGACAGCCCCTTGCGCTACGGCGTGGTGTCGCGCGCGCTGCTCCGCGGCGCGGTCACCGTCCGCACCCATGATCTGCGCGGCTATACCAGCGACCGCCATCAGACCACCGACGACCGCCCCTATGGCGGCGGCGAAGGCATGGTCATGAAAATTGAGCCGCTCTACCGCGCTCTCGCCGATATCGCCGGCGCTCCGGAACGCACCCTCCGCGCCGGCGCGCCTGATCCCGCCCATGTCGTTCTGCTTTCCGCCCAGGGCCGGCTTTTCGATCAGGCCATGGCGCGGAGGCTGGCCGGCCATCGGCAGTTGGTTCTGATCTGCGGCCGCTACGAAGGTGTGGACGAGCGCGTCGCCGAGCATCTGGCCGATGAGGAAATTTCCATCGGCAACTTTGTCCTCACTGGCGGCGAACTGGCCGCGGCTGTGCTGCTCGACGCCGTGGCCCGTCTCCTGCCCGGCGTACTGGGCGATGCTCAGTCAGCCTTGAATGAATCCTTTTCCCTGCCGGATTCTTCTGCGGCCGCGCCGCTCGATTGCCCGCATTTCACCCGCCCGCCGGAATTCAACGGCTGGCCCGTGCCTCCGGTCTTGCTGCAGGGCGATCATCAGGCCATCCGCGATTGGCGCGCCCGCGCCGCCTGGGACAAAACCCGCCGCTTGCGCCCCGATTTATGCCCCGCATCACCCGATGAATAGCCCGCCGGTAGCTCGGATTATGTTAAAATTCAATTTTGTTATTCCCTTCCCCGTACAGGATCTGAACCTCATGTGCCGTCTTCCGGCGGTGCGGTCAAGCGCCTGTCCCGGTTTGGAGAGCCCTCATGAGCATTACTCCCGCGATTGCCCAGTTCATGGCGAAACAGGCCGGTGTGGCCGCTCCCGCCTTTCAACCCGGGGACACCCTGAAAGTGCATGTTCGCATCAAGGAAGGGGACAAGGAACGCACCCAGATTTTTGAAGGCGTCTGCATCGCCCGCAATGATCGCGGCGGCCGCGGCTCCTTCGTGGTGCGCAAGATTTCGTTCGGCTACGGCGTCGAGCGCATCTTCCCGCTCAAATCGCCCGCGGTCGAAAAAATCGAAGTCGTGCGCAGCGGCAAGGTGCGCCGCGCTAAGTTGTATTATCTGCGCGGTCTGCGCGGCAAAGCCGCCCGCCTGCGTGAGGTGGAAAGCAGCAAGCCCCACGCCGCCGGCGCCGCCGCCCAGGCCTGAATCACCCCGGTTGTGCCGCCCGCCACATCGTTTCATGCCTGGCGCGGGCCCCTGCATGGCTACGCCATGCGCCCCGCTTATGCTCGTCAACGCATGGGGTCTGCTTTCCTGTTCAACACCTAAAGGTTTTGCTGCCCCATGCCGAGTCTGCGCTGTTTTCCTGGCGCGGGCCCAGCGTGGCTACGCCATGCATTGATTCATCAATTCCTACGGAGTTGATTTATTCATTAAGGCGGCTGCCCCAAAATGAGAAGCTTTTCTGTCGCGCTATACAGCCGCGCTCCTTGGGGCTACGCCCCAACGCCGGGCTTTTATAGAACCCATTCCTTCGGAATGGGTTCATTCTGAAGGAGGCTGCTCCCATCAGGAAAAGTGCTTTGCCTGCTTCGCTCCCCGGGTGAAAGGCGCGGCCCCGCGATTGGACTTCGTATGCCAGACGATGGAACGACCGAGTCCGGGTTGAGGAACGGCGCAGCTAAAGCCCGGCCCTCCTCACCCGCCCTTCGTTTTAAGTGCGGCTGGCGCTTCGAGCGCGCCGCCCGCCGTGAGGGCGCCACACTCATCGCCGGCGTGGACGAAGTCGGCCGCGGCTCTCTCTTTGGCCCCGTTGTTGCCGCCGCGGTGATCTTTGCGGGCGAACCCGGCTTCCGCCACTTGCGCGACTCCAAGCAGCTCACCCCTGCCGAGCGTGCGGCCTGGGAGCGCCGCATTCAGCGCCGCGCCCTTGCCTGGGCGGTCGCGGAACTTGATTCCGGCCGCATCGAAGTCATGAACATTCTGCAGGCCTCGCGCCGCGCCATGCTCGCCGCCGTCGCCCAGCTTCGTCCCTCGCCCGATTTCTTGCTCGTGGATGCCTTGCATCTCGACTGGCCCGGCCCGCAGCAGGCCATTATTCATGGCGATGCCCGTTCGGCCAGCATCGCCGCCGCCTCCATTCTGGCCAAAGAGCATCGTGACCGTCTGATGCGGGCCTGGGATACCGTCTATCCCGCCTACCGTCTCGGGCAGAACAAGGGCTATGCCACGCGCGAGCATCGCCAGGCTATTGCCCGCTGGGGTCTGACCCCGCTGCACCGCCGCAGCTTTTGCCTTACCTCGGTTCTCGAGCAGGACGACGCGCCAGCCAAGTCGTAGGCCGCGGCTTTCAACCTGAACGCAGGCTGAAGAAAAAAGCTGCCGCTACTTCCGCAAATTCATAGAAAATTTTCCCTCCGCCGCGCATTTTCGGAAGCTCACGGCGCAACTTCATGCAGATGTTTTCATATTCAAAATTGCATTTGCATCCTCGCCGGGCATGGCCCAAAGGAGAAAATTTGGAACTTTTGCACAGAATCCGGGTTCCAATCTTCAGGGAATACGAAAATGAAACCGCCGGAATCGGCCGGCTCCCGGGATTCGGCAAGCAAATTGCACATCCATAAACGTTCAGTAGTAACCAGATCTTGAATGGATGGGATTGGGGAAACATTATGAACAGCACAGTTCAACTTCACGATGCCTGGATTCCCAATTTGATCGAAACCGGATCGCTGCTGGTGCTTGATTCCGTCAGCGATGTTCATCCCGGCCTGCGCTGCGGGCTCATGTATTGCCCGGCCTGCGGCAAGCTCGCCCTGATCACCCAGTCCCAACTCGAAGGCGGCGAAGAAATCACCTGCGGCGCACACAACTGCCCAGCTCAATTTTATTTGAAAGACGGCGCCATGCAGTGGAGTGAAACCAAGGCGGGTGAACCCGTATAATCCGCCTCACCTCCCGGCGGCGTCGCCGGGCAATTTTCCCGCTACGGGAATCATCTGCCAGCCCTCCACCGGGGTGTGCTGCAGCATTTCCGCCCACTCTTTTACTGTACCGGCTTGCGGATCCAGCCAGTCCGCATACCGTTCCGGCGGCATCACCACCGGCATGCGGTCATGAAATGGAGCCATCCAGGATGCTGCAGCGGTGGTGATCATGGTGCAGCACTCACTCTCGCCGGGTTGCTCGCTGCCGCCCTCAGCTCGCGGCCCGTACTCCCACAATCCGGCCAGGGCAAATAATTCCTGGTTGAGCCGCTCCATGCGCCAGGGCTGGCGGCCGGCCGACGCGTCTGGAATCCATTTTCCCGCCAGCCCGCGCGACACCGCCGCCCATTCATAAAAGCCATCGGCCGGAATCAGACAGCGGCGTTCCTTAAAGGCCTGGCGGAAGGCGGGTTTAGCGGCCAGCGTTTCGGCCCGCGCATTGATCAGCGGCGCGCGGAACTGCCCCGCTTTGGCCCAGGCCGGCGTCAGTCCCCAGCGCAGATGCACCGCCTCGCGCCGCGGTGTATTTGCGCCTGCCCGCACCACCAGCACCGGCTGGGTAGGCGCGATGTTATAGCGTGCCGTCAGCACCGGCGCGTCTGCCAGTCCGAAATGATCGGCCACTTCCGCGCCGTTTTTCTTCAGTGTGAATCGTCCGCACATATCGCAGCGCAGCGAATTTATCCGGCCGCGTGCGCCAGGGCAAAGTACCCCTTCCGCGTGCGCACTTTGCAGTGCTTCCGCACCGTCTTCGCCAGCCGCACACGAATCCGGTAATACCGCCCGTTCATGCCATGTTCAGGCACATACGCCAGTGTATATTGGTCACGCAATTCTTCCCCGATCCGGCTAAAATCGCGTTCCAGATGCCGGTTGCCGATCGTATTGAAGCTTTGCCCGCCGCTTGCCCGGGCAATTTGCTTTAACCGCCCCGCACCTCCGTAATAGCCGCCGAATTCCCGGTAGATCGCCGGATCGGAGGCCACCAGGGCATACAGCGTGGTGTTGCTGTCAAGCAGCGCGCGCCGCGCCGCCCGCCAGCTGTAGCGGCTGCCTTCATCCTGTCCATCCGTAATCACAATGATCGCCTTGCGTCCGGTCTGTTCCGACAGTTTGTCGCGGCAGACTTCCACGATCGCATCCCACAGCCGGGTTCCCGAAGCCTGTCCCGAACTGGGAAACGGCCCCGGGTTCAACATGCTCTGGGCTGATCCGCCGCCGATGCGCGCCCGATCCAGCCGCCGCGCCAGCTCATCCGCCGAGGCGGTGAAATCCGAAAGCAGCGTGATATTTTCATCAAAACTGATGGCCAGCGCCAGATCTTTGGGCCGCAGTTCGGCGCGCAGAAAATTGCCCGCCACGGCTTTTTCTTCCGCAATCAGGTTTTTCTGGCTGGGGCTGGTGTCGAGCAGAATGGCCAGGGTCAGCGGTGTCGAATTGCTGACCGAAAAAAATGCAATCTTTTGCCTTCGGCCGTTTTCGTAAATCTTGAAATCGTTGCGCGTCAGCCCGGGCACAAAGCGGCCATGGCGGGTTTCCACGCTGACATTCAGATTCACCAGGTTCGCCTGCGCATGAAAGCTGTGCAGCGGCGAATGCGACCGCCGCCGTTCCGCCGCTGGCGCCGGCGGCCTGGGTGCTTTCGGCTGAACCGTGGCCGGCGGCGCTCCCGGCGGCGCCATGCCCACCGGAGGCGTCGCCGGTGCGGGCGCCGCGCCGGGATTGGGCGTCACCGCCGAAGGAATCATCTGCGCTCGCGCCCGCAGCGGCAGGCAAACAAATCCGCACACCGCGATCCCGGTCCACAGGCCCGCGCGGAAGCTGTGGCCGGCGGATTGATTCAGCTGAACTCTCATATCTTTTCAGATAGATGAATACTTGATTGGGAACGGCTCGCGCGGCTCCGGCTTGCGTTTGGGCTCAGATTCAATGCTACATTCAAACCTTGGTGCGTGCCGGCCGGTGATCTATGCTGAAATTCCACGATGTGGACCTGGTGGGCATAGCCTCGCTGCTCAGTGACGATGAGCGCCTGGTGCGCGACAACACCCGCGCCTGGGTGGAAGACAACCTGATTCCCATCATCGAAGACTGCGCCCGCGAAGGCCGTTTCCCCCGCGAATTAATCCCCGCCATGGCCGAACTCGGCCTCTTCGGCGCCACCCTCCAGGGCTACGGCTGCGCCGGCATGTCCAACGTCGAGTATGGTCTGGTCATGCAGGAACTCGAGCGCGGCGATAGCGGCCTGCGCAGCTTCGTCAGCGTACAGAGCGGGCTGGTCATGTTTCCCATTCACGCCTTTGGCAGCGAGCAGCAAAGGCAGCGCTGGCTGCCGCCCTTGCATCGCGGCGAGGTGCTCGGCTGCTTCGGTCTCACCGAGCCCGACTTCGGCTCCAACCCCGCCGGCATGCGCGCCCGCGCCCGCCGCGACGGCGATACATATGTGCTCAACGGCGAAAAAATGTGGATCACCAGCGGCTCCATCGCCCAGCTTGCTGTCATCTGGGCCCGCGATGACGAGGGTCACATCGGCGGCTTTCTGGTGGAATCCGGCAGCCCCGGCTTTCAAGCGCAGGACATTCACGGCAAATATT
>JAKATS010000064.1 GCA_021818645.1 Acidobacteriota bacterium
TGCAGGGTGGGAGCAGGCGGCAGGTGGGCTTGGCTCCCCATATGAAACAGCGTCAGCAGCGACCAGACAATGAGCATGACCACCATGACGGTGGTGATCTGCATGATCCGCAGCGCCTTGCCGCTGGATTCGTGAATTCCCTGAATATTTTTCCACCAGAAATAGAGGGTAACGGCGATAGCGAAGGCGGCGGAAAAAGTGTTGAGGGCGGTGTCGCCGCTAATCCAATTGACGCCCCAGCGCGCGGCCAGATCGTGAATAAAGCCGCCCAGATACTGGCCGGCGGAGACGGCGCTGATTGGTCCGGTGAGAACAAAATCAAAGAGCAGGGCGGAGACGGCGACTTTGGCGGTGGTGTGGCCCAAGCCCTCTTTCACCACGCGGTACACGCCACCGCGGACAAACACGGTAGAGGATTCGATATAGAGCGCGCGCACAGCGTAACTGAACAGCATGACCGCCAAAATCAGCCAGGGGGCGCATTTGCCGATGGCCTGCTCGGCGATGCCAGGCACGTAAAAAGCCGAGGAAGCGAGATCGGCGAGCACCACCGCGGCGGCGCGCCAATAGGTGATGAAGGTCAGCATCACCGTCGAGGCGACGATGACACGCGTGGCGGTCTTGGGAGAAACTTCCATAAGGCAAAATGGCGGCGAACGGATCGGCAACCCAGGCGCGGGCGCGGCGCCCAGCCGGCGACCAGCCGGCATGACGGGAACGAGGGCGATTTCCAGTTTTTACGCCCGGGTTTTGGCCGCGCGGGCGCAGCTTCCATATTGTAAAAGAAAATGCCGCGCCATCGGGAGAGAGATTTAGACTGGTTCACCAACGCTAGCGTTCGGCCTGATGGACCAGATGCGCGGGCTGACGGAGCGGGCGGTTCTGGGCACGGACGATGCGGGGACCACCGAGGGAATCAACGTAGCGCGCGATGCCGTGATAGAGAGCCAGGGCAATGCGCTGCTGATACCAGGGTTGGCCTAACCGCCGGGCATACCAGGGATTACTGAGGAAAGAAATTTCGGTCAGGATCGAAGGCATGCGGGCGCCGATCAGGACGATGAAGGGCGCGGACTTCACATGCCGGTCCGGCTCATGCAGGGCGCGCACCAAGCTGATTTCGACATCATGGGCCAGCTGGCGGGATTCCTGCATTTTATTGTCAATAGCGATTTTGGTGATTAAACCGCCGAGGTTATGAATGTCATAACCGCTGCCGGCATTTTCGCGCGCCGCCACGGCCAGGGCCTGAGGATTCTGCGTGAAATTCAAATAATACGTTTCGATGCCGGAGATTTGCGGATCGCTGCTGGCATTGGCGTGGATGGAGACAAACAGATCGGCATGATCGCGGTTGGCAATGGCGGTGCGCTCGGTCAGGGGTATAAAAACATCACGGTCGCGGGTATATAGCACCTGTACGCCGAGCCGGCGGCGCAAGAGGCGGCCCAACTTTAACGCCACGCCGAGGACCACATTTTTTTCGTAAATTCCGTTGGGGCCAATGGTGCCCGTGTCATGCCCGCCATGGCCGGGATCAAGGACGATGCGGCGAATGCCGAGATCAAGCGCGCGGGTGAGAGACCGGCGGCCATCAGGCAGCGGGGCGGAGGGATGGAGCACAACCGGCCGTATGGGCGATGGGCGGGGAGTGACGATGCGGCGGGCGGCGATGCGAGGGCGCGGCTGGGCCGGAATCACCGGCGGGACCCGATGCGAGAATGCATCGGTTCGTGATGGCGCATCAGCCGGAACCATGTGGGGCAGCGGCGGCCGGATACCAGGAGCCCGAGACTTGGCCAGGACCGGCACGGCCGGCTTCGAGATGCGCGTGAGGGTGACGATATAGCGCGCGGGATTGGGATAAAAATGGATGTGCGGCACGAGCGCAAGGGCCGCCGTGGCGCCCACGACCACGCGCACCACATCAGCCTGATTTTGCCCGGCACGAATATAGCGCAGGCCGGGATCGGCGACGGGATAGGAATGCAACCCCTCGACCCAGGCGGTGGCGCAGCCGTGCAAATCCAGAAACAGAATATGGCGGATCGCGATGGTGCCCCAGGAAATCGGAACCCGGCGGGTTAGAAACAGGACCAGGCGAATGGCGCCGGGGTCGTGCCAGACGTGCAGACGCTGGAAGTAAGCATCGGATAAGGCCTGCAAGGCAATGGGAACCGCGACTTGCCGGCCAGGCTGCCCCGCAGCCTGAGGTTGGGCCGGCTGGATCGGCGCTCGGGATGGCGATTGCGGGGAAGAAGGCACTGTGGAAGGCGTCGCCGGACGGGTAATTAAAGGGCGGCGACCCAGTTTAACCAGCGCCGAACCGCTCAAAATAGGCAGGCTGCCACGGATTTTCCCGCGCAATTCGCGCCGCGCGGCGGAAGCGCGGGGATCGGCGGGATAGCGCAGCAAAAAATCCCGCAGATGGGCCCGGGCCGGCGCATGCAGATCCAGTTTATTCCACTCGATCTGAGCCAGCGACCAGTCCACATTGCGGCGGAATTGACTGTAGGGATAGCGCAGCAGCAGGGTGTAATAAAAGTGCACGGCCCGCAGCCAGGCGGCATGAGCGACAGAATAAGAATGCGTGGTTTGAGCCAGCTCCACTTCCAGGCCGGCGCTGTCGTAATCGGCGGCCTGGGCGGCGCGCGCATCGGTTTGCTGTCGGCGCAATGGCGCCAGAAGATGGACGATGGCCAGGAACTGGCCGGGGGTGCGGGCGGCGCGCGGCTGCCGCAATAAGGCCTGATGCAGGCGATGAGCCCGGGCCAGAATACGGCTGGCGGAAGACACGCGTGCCCCGGCCGGGAGCACGCACAGCAGCCCGGCCAGCAGGAGGGGTGCGGAGCGGTACTTCAATGTCAACTGCGGCACGTTTCGTGCGGAAAGTAATCGCGAGCAGGTTCAATGTAGCGAATCAGGCCGGGAGATTGCAACAGGAAATCACGCCACGGGATAGCGGGAAAGATACCTGAAGCGGGCTCAGCCAGTGTCCGAGGCTAATTTTTACTGGGCTCGGGGGTTCCGAATCCATCCCGGATGGAAGAAAAAAACGGACAGGAGGCTGTCAATCGGTGTTGCTGAAGAGCAGGACTCCGTGGGAAAGCGATTCATGCACAGGGATGGCCGGGGGATGGGCGGCTGCAGAGGCGTGCCGGGCGGGGTGGGAGTGATGCAGATGATCGAGGATGGTGCGGACGTAAGCGCGCGTTTCCGGGTAGGGCGGAACGTGGCCGCCGGCAGCCTCGACGGCGCCTGGTCCGGCATTATACGCGGCCAGACTCAAGCGGCGATTTCCGTGGAAGCGCCGCAGCATGGCTTTTAAATATTCCACCCCGCCGCGGACATTCTGTTGAGGATCGAAGGGATTCCGCACGCCCAGATCTCGGGCGGTGCCAGGCATGAGCTGCATGAGGCCCATGGCGCCGGCGGAAGAAACGGCATGCGGGTTCCAGTCCGATTCCTGCCGCGCCACCGCGCGGGCCAGCCGGGGGCTGATCCGCTCATGTCGGGCCATGCGGCTGACCAGTTGGCGAAAAGTGGCGGGGTCACTTTTTTGATTTCGGAAAGAGGAAACCGCGGGGCGATGATTGGAGGCTGCAAGACGATACCAGGCGGGGGTGGGTCTGTTTTCGCGAAAGACTCGGACCGGGACGAAGCGAATCATTCCCGGAGCGGATGCCTGCGGCCAGGCGGCGCCACTCAGCGATAACAGGCAGGCGGGGATGGCAATGGACAGGCGCATATCGCATCAGGCAGCTTTGAGCCAGCGCATCAATTCGGGCAGAGTCGGGCGTTTACCGGTCATTAGAATGCCGATGCGGTAGATTTTGGCGGCGAGGCGAATGATGACCACGATGCTGGCCAGCATGATCGCCAGTGACAGGCCGATCTGCCAGAAGGGCGGATGACCGGCGGTCAGCCGCGTGACCATCAGCACCGGGGAGAAGAACGGGATTTCCGACAGTAAAACCGCCTTGAGGCTGGCCGGTGAGGTCAATACCGCAGGGATGAGGATGATCGAGAGGACCTGGATCAGGGTAATCGGCATCTGGGTTTGCTGCATATCCTGCTCGTTGGAGATAATGGCGCCGGCGGCGGCGTACAAAGTAGCGTAGAGCAGGAAGCCCAGAATGAAATACACAATCAGCAACAGAAATACCGCCGGGCTGAGGTGAGGCAGGTGCTGGAGAGCGGCATTGGAACTGATCATGCCGTAGCCGATGACCAGCCCCACGCAGCCCAGCCAGATGGCGAACTGCGTCAGACCGGCGCCACCCAGGCCGATAATTTTACCCAGCATCAAGGTAAATGGATCCACAGCCGCGAGCACGACCTCGGCAATGCGGCCGGTTTTTTCTTCGGCCACACCGCGCATGACGCTGACTCCATACATGATGATGGCGACGTAGAGCAGCACGGAAAGAACATAGGCCAGGGCAAAGGTCTGGCCCTGGTCTGCTTTGGCGCCGCTGCGGGTGACTTTGTACTGTTTCAGACTTACCGGCTGCAGCAGCCGGGCCAGCTTATTGGCCGGCAGGCCGGCGGCCAATAGCCGCTGGCGCTGAATGGCGGCGCGCACAGCGGTTTGCAGTTTACCCAGAACATAAAAGTTGGTTACGTCGCGGGCATAATACCGTACCTGGTGCAAGCCAGGCGAGAGCACCAGCGCGCCATCGAAATGCTTATGCAAAACCCCGGCCTTCATGCGGGCCAACGCCGCATGATTTCCGGCTGCGGCGGGAATGGAGGTGAGCAGGAACTGGGCCTGTTGATGGAATTGAATTTTTCCCAGGCGAGCGGCCAAGGGGGCAAAGATGTGCCCCGATTCATCCAATACCGCAAGCCGGTATTGCTGGCGGGAACCACTGTGGCTCAGGCCGATCACAAATGCGATGTAGCCGGCCACCAGCAGGGGAAATAAGAGGGTGAAAACTAAAAAACCCTTGCTGCGCACCCGCTGCAGGTATTCACGGCGAATGACGATCCAGAGTTTAATGGACATAGGCCGGCTCCTGCTCGGAGCGGGCCGCGGAGGTTTGGGCCGCGGCCACGGTGGTGAGGAAAATTTCGTCCAGGGAGGGGACCAGGATTTCGAATTTACGGATATTTACCCGCGGCGCCAGAAAGCGAACCACCTCGGGAGCGGCATCGGCGGACTGGAGCTGCAGTTCGGCGTAGCTGTCAAAGAGATCGGTTTTGCGCACTCCGGGGGCCTGATGCAGCCACTGGGCTTCGCCCGTGAACTCGATGCGCACCGTTTGCTTGCCAAAGCCGGCGCGGATCTGCTGCAAATCGCCGTCGAGCAGTTTGCGGCCCCGGGCGATGAGGCAAATGGAGTCGCAGAGCCGCTCGGCATCTTCCAAGCGATGGGTGGAAAATAGAATCGTTTTACCCTGGCCGCGCAATTCGAGCAGGACTTCGCGCACCAGGCTGGCGTTGACCGGATCAAGGCCCGAGGTCAGTTCGTCGAGGATCAAAATGGGAGGATCGGCGAGCAGGGTGACGGCAAACTGCAATTTTTGCTGCATGCCCTTTGAAAGCTCAATGACTTTTTTATCGACCCAATCGCTCAGTTCCAGGCGCTGGAGCCAGTACTGGCCGCGCCGCCGGGCCTCGGCCCGAGGGACATTTTTCAGCTCTCCAAAATAGGTGAGCTGGTCGAGAATCTTCATTTTGGAATAGAGCCCGCGCTCTTCGGGCAGATAGCCGATCTGATCCTGTTCCTTGCGGCCCGCGGGACGGCCAAAAATCTGAATTTCACCGTGATCGGGCATGAGAATGTTCATAATCATCCGGAGCGTGGTGGTTTTGCCCGAACCATTGGGACCGAGCAGTCCATACACACTGCCGGCCGCGATGTTCAGATCGAGATTATTTACGGCCTGGGTATCGCCGTAGGCTTTGGAAACCTGATGTAATTGGATGGCGTTGGGCATAGATTTAAATTTTGAAACCGGCGGCATCCGGCAGGCGTCTCAGGTACATTAGGTAGCTGCCTTTGTGCAAAAACGGAGATCGAAGATATACCCCTCCCTTCGATCTCCGTTGTATATAAAGCCTGGCCGATTCGATTGCACCTGGCGCACGGCAAACCCTCGGCGACATAGTATCGCATGAGCGGGGAATTGAACGCCATCACGGTTGCGGGTAAACGGTATGCCGGGGAGCCGGCATGGGGGCATTGCCTTTCGCGGCCCGCCAAAGAATAGCATTCAAAACCGCAGAGTTATCCTGGTCGGGTTGGCGGAAATCCATGGCCAGCGAGCGCTTTGCACCCGGCCCATGGAGGGGGTTCATGCGATAGATCAGGCCA